>CAZFGE010000026.1:0-11724 GCA_964518415.1 uncultured Muribaculaceae bacterium | reverse complement strand
TGACTTGTCAAAATGATAATATTGAGTGCAATCAAAAAAGAGGTAATGGATATGTATTTATAATTGTACTATATATTTTACTTGCTATAATTATAGGAACAGTTATTTATTAAGAGGTTAAACCTCTTTTTCTTTTGAATATTAAATGATATAATTAAATAGGTGATAGAATGCAAAAGAAGGATAAAAAGTTAGCAGAAAAACTAAAAATATTAAAACAAACTAGGTCAAGAGAGATTATGCCTAGACCTACAACTTTCGAAGATAAAACTAAATATAAAAGAAGTAGACAAAAACAAATAAATAAAAAAATGATTGATAACGATTAAATCTATGTTTTATAAAATGAATGGAGGATTATTATGATACTTGCAAATAAAAATTATATTTGTTTATCTAAACTAGATATTTATGAGAATATGAATAAATCATTTGAAAAAAAGGACTTTAAAAATTATCGCTATTTTCAAAAATTAATAAGTAACTTATTTTTATATGAAGAAAGCAATCATATAGTTTCTGATATATATGTTCCTGTTAGTGATCTATCAAATAATGATGCATTAATATCAAGACAAACTTTATTAAATGCATATTTGTATGCTAATATAGAACAAGACTATCTAATAGCCTCTGACATTGAAAAATTTTTAAGTAAGAAAAGAGTCTCTTGCGAAGAGATAGGAGAACTATCTGATTATGTTTTAATGCATGGAATGGATATAAATGAATATTATGATGGTGAAAATTTAAGATTGATTTATAAAAATAATGAATTTACAGATGACTATATTTATAAAAGTGGAGAAAAGGTATTAGCAAAATCAACCTTGAAAAATAATTAATAATACTATATAATTAAGTTGGTGAGAATATGAAGAAATTATTTAATATTAGTTTTATAACAAGTTTATTATTAATAGGAATAACTAATGTTAGTGCATTAGAAAGAACATGCGTAAAATGTGGAGATGGAATGGAAATCCCAGCATTACTTCCAAGTTTTGTATCTAAATTAGTATTAATTTTACAACTAGCTGTTCCAATTATTTTAATAGTAACAGGATCTATTAGATATGCTAAAGCTGTTATGAGTGGGGACGATAAAGTTATAAAAGAAACTAATTCATCATTTATAAAAAGTATAATAGCTGCTGTTGTTATTTTCTTATCAATAGCAATCGTTAAATTTGCTTTTAATATTTTTGATCAAGCAAATAATAGTGATGGATCATCTAATAGTTGTGTAGCATGCTTTATAAGTGGTAATTGTAGTGAAGTGGTTTGTACAGGTAGAGATGGAAAAGCCATAAGCGATTATAATAGTGATCATCCAAAATGTACTTATCTTGGTGCAAGTGAATGTTCAAAAAGAGATGATTGCGTATGGAAATCAGAAAATAATTCATCATCTCCAAGATGTTATAATAAGTAAGGAATGATTTTATGAAAATAACAAGTGTTGATTTAAAAATAAGTGCGGTAAGACGTAGTCAATATCCAACTGATAAAAAACCTGAATTTTTACTTGTTGGTAGATCAAATGTAGGTAAAAGTAGTTTTATAAACACAATTATAAATCGTAAAAACTTTGCTCGTACATCATCTCAACCTGGTAAAACTCAAACAATTAATTTTTATTTAGTAAATGATTCATTTTATCTTGTAGATGCTCCAGGATATGGATTTGCAAAACTTTCAAAAACAAAAAGAAAAAAATTTGGTCTTATGATGGAAGATTATATAACAAATAGAGAGAATTTAAAACAAGTATTTATGCTAGTTGATTTTAGACATAAAGCATCACAAGATGATATTATGATGTATAATTTCTTAAAATATTATAAAATACCAGTTACAATAGTTGCTACAAAAGCAGATAAAATTGGTATTACTAAACATCAAACACAAAAAAATCAATTATTAAATGATTTAGACTTAGTTGTAGGGGATGACTTCTTAGTATTTTCAAATATAACTAAAGCAGGTAAATCAGAAGTACAAGAAAAAATTGAAAGAATTATCTAACGCATGAATGAAACTCACATATTATAAAATAGGTGAGTTTTTTTATGACTTTAAAAGAAAAAAATAATAAATATATAATATTTTTAAGCAAAGAAGAAATAAAAAATATTAGTTTTAATGAGATTAATAAAATGGAAGAATATTTTATAAAATTGTTTACTAAAATAAAAAATAAATATTTAAGCTTTAAGTATGGATTCTATAAATTAAATATCTATTTAGATAAATATTATGGTGGAGTTATAGAAGTAAAAAATATTAATAGTAATTTTTTATTGTCTGACGAGGTAGAAATGACGATAAATATACTAGATGATAATTTTTTATATTTAATAGATGAATATAAATTAGATAAAAAACATTTTGATTATTATTCTTATAATAATAAGTTATATGCTAGAATAAAACGTGAGTTAAGTTGTGATAAAATGTATAATTTGCTTGAAAATAGTAAAATAATATTTAATACACAAAATTTAATTGCCTCTTCTAAAAAAATATAATCTATGTTATAATACTACTGGCAAAGAGGTGATATTTATGAAAAAACAAACTATTGCTTTAGTTGGAAGACCTAATGTTGGTAAAAGTACAATATTTAATAGAATTGTTGGAAGCAAAATAGCAATTATAGAAGATACTCCAGGAGTTACTAGAGATAGAATATATGGTAATTGTAAATTTAATAACCATAATTTCTATTTAATAGATACTGGTGGTATTGATATGGAACTTGCTTCATTTAATGATGAGATAAAAGTTCAAGCAGAACTTGCTATAGATGAGGCTGATGTTGTTATATTTGTAGTAGATGGTAAGGAAGGTTTAACAAGTAATGACTTTGTAGTTAGAGATATGCTTATTAAGTCTAATAAAAGAGTAATAGTAGCTATTAATAAAACTGATAGTAAAGATTTTAAAGATCACCTATATGATTTTTATGAACTTGGATTTGAGGAGTATATAAATGTATCAGGTGAACAAAACATGGGAATCTATGATTTACTTGAATCAGCAACTAAAGATTTTAAAGAGGTTAGTGATGAATATAAACCTGATACAATTAAGTTTTCAATTATAGGACGTCCTAATGTAGGTAAAAGTAGTTTAGTAAATGCAATACTTAATGAAGATAGAGCAATTGTATCTAATATAGCAGGAACTACTAGAGATTCTGTAGATACTCCATTTACATATCATTCTCGTGATATGGTAGTAATTGATACTGCAGGTATGAGAAAAAAAGGTAAAGTATATGAAAGAGTAGAAAAATATAGTTTACTTAGATCAATGAAAGCAATTGATAGATCTGATGTATGCGTTATTGTAATAAATGCAGAAGAGGGTATTATTGAACATGATAAACATATAGCAGGTTATGCAATAGATGCAGGTAAAGCTGTTGTAATTGTTGTAAATAAATGGGATGTTGTAGATAATAAAGATGCTGAGATGAAAAAGTGGAAAGCATTAATTGCAGAAGAATTCGCATTTATGACTTATGCACCTGTTGTGTTCTTATCTGCTTTAACTAAGAAAAGAATACATACATTACTTCCAGAAGTCTTAAGAGTATATGAAAATGCTCATAGAGAGATTAAAACAAGTTTACTTAATGATGTAATAATGGATGCATATCAATTAAATATACCACCTTCATATAAGAATAAAAGACTTAAAATTTATTTTTCAAATCAAGCAAGTACTTGTCCACCAACATTTAATATATCTGTTAATTCAAAAGGATTAGTACACTTCTCATATGAAAGATACCTAGAAAATAAATTAAGAGAGTCATTTGATTTTGAAGGAACACCAATTGTAATTAATTTTAAAAATAAAGGAGAAATAGAAAGTTAACTATTTCTTTTTTTTAATTTAGTGCTATAATTAAAATAGGTGATAATATGAACAATAAGAATAATCAAAGACTAATGCGCTATTTACTTATGAAAAGAGAAGTTTTAATGGGTAATCAATTAGATCAAGAACAACTTAAGTATTATAATCAAATTGAAAATATATATAATAGTGATGAAGGTTTTAAAGAAAAAATTGATTTACTTTTAAGCGCAGATAGTATGAGAAAAACAAATCAAATATTATCAGGTAACTACAAGCAAGAAAAAATTACTCCATACGTAGAGAACTCTGTTCAAAATACTTCTGTTGAATACGATACAGAAGTATCAGGTGGAGGAGAGATTGCTCCTGCTCAAGCTGAGACATCAAAAGTTTTAGTTAAAGTACAAAATAAAAAAGCAGGATATGTAGATGCTCTTCTTATGGCCCTTGTTACTGGTTTTATTGGTGGAGTAGCAACTACAATACTTTTTATATTAATGTAAGAACAATTTGTTCTTTTTTTTGTAAACTTATGTCAAAAAAAACATATTCGCTTGAAATAAAAAAATATATATTATATTATTTTTATAGGGAGGGGATAAATATGATATACCCATCTATCGACAAATTACTTAATAAGGTAGGTTCTAAATACTTACTTGTAAATCTTGTTTCAGAGAGAGTAAAAGAGATGGAAGAAAAAAGAAACTATCAATTACCTGAAAGTGAATATGTTTCTAAAAAGAATATAGGAAGAGCATTAGAAGAAGTATCTAAAGATTTAATCAATATAAAATAAAAAGCCATTAGGCTTTTTTTGTATGTTCATATATTATTTCAACCATTTCATTTCTAAAGTTGTTATCACTATCATTCCATACCATTTCAAATAAAACTCCAAGACCTGGAAGTACTACTTCATCATTTGAATTAACAGATGCAATAACAGTTTCTCTTACATCCATAATACTACAATCTTTAAAATTCTTTATAATATAGTCTTTTATATTCATAAATACCTCCGTTAATATTGTGTCTAATTATATATTTTTTATTCAAAAGTTATTTCTTTTTTTACTAATTAAATGTATAATTAATACTAGGAGGAAGAAAATATGATATATTTAATTATTGTTTTAGTTGTTTTGGCACTTATTATTTTCTGGTTAATTGGTGCATACAACGCTTTAGTATCTTTAAGAAATAAAGTTAGAGATCAATGGTCTCAAATTGATGTATTACTTAAAAGAAGATCTGATTTAATTCCTAACTTAGTTGAAACTGTAAAAGGATACGCTGGACATGAATCAAGCACTTTAGAAGCTGTTATAGCTGCTCGTAATAAAGTAGTTGCAGCTCCATCTAAAGAAGAAGAGATGAAAGCTAGTGGAGAGTTAAGTGGAGCACTAACTAGATTATTTGCTTTAGCTGAATCTTATCCAGATTTAAAAGCTAACACTAATTTCATGGATCTACAAAATAATTTAAAAGATACAGAAGATAAAATTTCATATGCAAGACAATTTTATAATGATGCTGTTATGAAATATCAAAATAAAATTGAAATGTTTCCAACTAATATAGTAGCTGGAATGTTTAACTTTAAACCAGAAAAATTCTTCGAAGCATCAGAAGAAGAAAAAGAA
This sequence comes from uncultured Muribaculaceae bacterium, assembly GCA_964518415.1. Lineage (GTDB taxonomy): Bacteria > Bacillota_I > Bacilli_A > RF39 > UBA660 > CAJOJO01. Next base: position 6,205 of record CAZFGE010000026.1, on the reverse strand, counting down.
ACTCCAAAAGTAGAGTTTTAAAAACAAGTAATTTTACTTGTTTTTTTAAATGTGTTAAAATTTATATGGAGGTAATACTATGAAAGATATATTTAATAATTATTTTAAAATTTCATTTGCATCATCAATTATTTATTTAATATTTGGTCTATTACTTTTCTTTAATCCAGGAGGAGTAATTGTTACAATATCAGTTATTATAGGAGCTATCTCAATGATATTTGGTATATTTGAAATAATCATGTATACTAAAACTAATTCACACGCTGCTTTAGTGCTTGGTGCATTTTCATTTGTTGCAGGATTAATATTATGTTTAAATACAAATATTTTAGCTACAATTATTCCAATGATTATAGGTGTAGCTTTAATTATGCAAGGCGTTAAAAAATTAGAAATAGCTGCTTCATTTAAAGAAAAGAATCATGATAACTGGTTATATATGTTTATAGCTGCAACACTAACAATTATAGTTGGATTAATATTATTTATAAACCCAATATTAGGTGCTGTTATAACAACTCAAATAGTTGGTGCATTTATTGCTATTTATGCAATTATAGATTTAATTGATAATATTGTTATAAAGAAAAAATATAATGATGTAATAAAAGTTATTGATGAGGTTAAATAATGTTAGAATTTAGAAAGGGTTTTATTAAACCAAATAAAACTAAAATAGTAACACCACTAAATATAAAAAGTGATGTTGAAAAAATTGATGAAATAAGAAAAAGACTTCATCCAAATAATTTTACTTTTAATTCAAATAATACAGTTAATCATATGGATAGAGTAAATAATTTAAAAAAATTAAAATAGTAAGCATTTGCTTACTATTTTATTATTCTATATAGATTAAATGAAGGTCTATTGAATAATCTATAACTATAATTATATGTACCGATTCCATTTGAAATAATTAATTTTGTATTTTTAAGTTCATATTCACTATCTAAGTATTTACGAGCTCCATCTTGTTTAATAATTCCACCAATAATAGGAAGTCTTATTTGACCATTTAAAGAGTGTCCTGCAAGCACTAAATTATATTTTGAATAATCAATTTTATCTATATAATCAGCTTCATGCATAAGAAGTATACTATAATTTGGTTTATTATTAATTAAAAAATCATTTGAAGATTTCATTTTTTCTAATATATCTGTTTTATCTTTTATATTTGAGCTGATTCCTGATAACATGATATAATTTGAGCTCTTAGTATATATAAGTTCATAAGTATTACTAATATCTTTAAAACCTGCATTAGCCATAATAGTTGTATAAATATCTAAGTCATTATCACCTATAATAGAGTATTTTCCAATACTAGCTTCAATTTCATTTAAAATAGAAGAAATCTTATCATATTCTTTTGAATCAATTTTAATATTTGTAAATAAATCACCTGTAAAAACAACAATATCAGGTTTTGTTAAATTAATTTTTTTAACAAGATCTTTTAAATCTTTTTCAAAAGTTGTTCTTCCATAATGAATATCTGTAATATGTACTATTTTAATCCCATAAAAGTCATCTGACAAATTAGATACTTTAATACTTTTTTCGATTGTTTTAATACCGCTTGTTCCAATATATCTACTATATAAAATAACAAGTATAATTAGACATATTAAACCTATAAAGAACTTTACTATATGTTTCATATTATCACCATAAAAATTATATCATATTAAAATAAAAAAAGACACTTCTAAAATAAAAGTGTCATAAATTGTATTGCCATTAAAATTCCATTATGCATGAAATGAAATCCCATTGATACAAATATATTTTCAGTTTTATATAGCATTGTTGCAAAGGCTATTCCTAAAGCTGAATATGGAATTAAATATAATAAATCAAGAGTAGTGGTTGCTGATGTAAATACGTGAAGTGCTCCAAAAACAAAACCAGATACTAAAATAAATACAATATTTTTTCCACATATATTTCTAATTCCTTGACGAAATACTAATTCTTCAACTAAAGGTGCAAATATTACAGCTGAAATATACATATAAACTGGATTAAGTTTAAACATAGCTCTAACAGACTCTTCATTACCAGCAATCCCACCACCTGATAAAAGAGCTAATATAGAATTACTTAATACCATAACTATAAGTCCTATTAAATAATATTTCATACATTTTGAATAATATTCTTTGTGATTTTTTAGTATATCACTAAAATCTTTTTCGATTTTTTTGTTAAATATTATTAGTAATAATGCAAGTATTAGTATTTCAAAAATAAGCATATAAAGTGTTTTTAAGCTTGTAGGTAAGTATTCAGGTTTAACACCAGCGAGTTCAAATGGAAGAGTCTCAAATAAACTAAGTCCAAAATAAGTTATAATAGCAAGCAAACCTAAAACTACTTCTTTTAATCTATGTTTCATATTATCACCATTTTAATTATAACAAAAAAATATAAAAAAAGATACCAATTTTATATTTTATGTGTTATAATAAATTTACAAAAAAGAGTGAGCAGAAAAGCCCACTCTTTAATATAGTGGAGGAATATATGGAAGAAAGAATAAGAGAACTACTTGAAGGTGTAATTGAAGAAAATGGTTATAGTCTTTATAAAGTAGAATATGTAAAAGAAAATAATATGATGTTTTTAAGACTTTATATTGATAAAGATGGAATTATGGAAGTTGAAGATTGTGTTACTGTATCTAATTTAGTTAATCCAATCTTAGATGAAGTAGATCCAATCGATGAAAGTTATATCTTAGATGTTTGTTCAAAAGGAGAAGGAGATTAAGATGAATACAAAAGAATTTAAAAAAGCCGTAGATTTATTATACGAAGAAAAAGGAATAGATAAAGAGATTATTTATGAAGCATTAGAAGCAGCTTTAACTGCAGCATATAAGAAAAATTACAATTCTCTTTCAAATGTTAGAGTTGAAATAAATAGAGAAACTGGAGATATAAAAGTATTTTCATTTAAAACTGTAGTTGATAGAAAAGAAGAAGAAAAATATAAAAAATTCAGTGATATTGATTTTTCAACAATTAATGATGATGATGAAAATGATGAAGAAGTATTACCATTTATATTTGATGATAGAATTCATTTAACTATAGAAGATGCTAGAAAAATAGTACCTGATATACAACTAGGTGATACTATTGAAGAAGAAGTAACTCCAAAAGATTTTGGTAGAGTTGCTGCAGCTACAGCAAAACAAGTAGTAGTACAAAAAATTAGAGAAGCAGAAAAAAATGTAATCATTTCTGAATTTGCTGATAAAGAAGGAGAAATGGTTGTTGGACTAGTAGCTATGGAAGATGTTAGAAACTACTATATTGACTTAGGAAAAACTCAAGGTATTTTACCTAAATCTGAAATTATTCCAGGTGAAACTATAAAAATGGGATCTTCTATTAAAGTATATGTTACTAAAGTTGATTCTAATAATAAAGGACCAATTATATTACTTTCAAGAAAACATTATGGATTTGTAAAAAGATTATTTGAACTTGAAATTCCAGAAATTAATGATGGTATTATTCTTGTATATAGTGTTGCTCGCGAAGCAGGTATAAGAACTAAAATTGCAGTTTACTCAGAAAATGAAAGAGTAGATGCAGTTGGATCTTGTATAGGTGAAAGAGGATCTCGTATTAATCGTATAATTGAAGAATTAAATGGTGAGAAAGTTGATATAGTTGAATATACTAAAGATGCATCTAAATTTGTTGAAAATGCATTAGCACCAGCTCATGACTTACATGTATTTATAACAAATGAAGATAAGAAAGAAGCAATGGTAATTGTTAATGATGAAAACTTATCACTTGCTATTGGTAGAAAAGGATTAAATGTAAGATTAGCATCTAGATTAACACATTACAAAATTGATGTTAAGACAATAGAAGAAGCAAAAGAATCTGGAATCAATATAGTTGAGTAGGTGATTTATGAGGAAAATTCCACTTATAACATGTGTAGTAACACGTGAAAAATTAGAAAAAAAAGATTTAATTAGAGTTGTTAGAACACCTGATGGTAATGTTTTAATTGATGAGTCAGGTAAACTTAATGGACGTGGCGCTTATTTAAAAAAAGATATTGATGTCATAAATAAGGCAGAAAAGAATAAAATATTAAATAAGCATTTAGAAGTAGAAGTTAAAAAGGAAGTATTTGATGAACTAAAAAGATTAATAGAAAAGTAGAGGTGATAATATGATGTCAGTTAAAGAATACGCACTTGACGTAAATAGAACAGTAAATGAAATTTTAAGAAAATGTCAAGAATTTGGTATTACTGCTGAAGAAGATTACATGCTTACTGAAGATGAAATCGTAGAACTTGATAATGCACAATTTGATGATGAAGAATTAGATGAAATGGTTGATGAGTTAGCAGAAGCTTATGTTAAAAAAGAAAAAATCAATCAAGAAAATAGTACAGCAAAAAAGAAAAATAAAAAGAAAACAGAAGAAGTTATTAATAATCAAAACATTTTAGCTGATAAGAAAAAAGAAATGTATAAAAATAAGTCAAAATTAAAATCAAATGAAAATGAAATTGATGAAAATGTTGTTTTATACAAAGATAATATGTCAGTAAAAGAATTAGCTGATAGACTTTCAATTGATTCAAAAGAAATAATAAAAAAATTATTCGCACTAGGTATTATGGCTAATGTAAATAATGCAATTGATTTTGATAATGCATCACTAATTGCAATGGATTATGATAAAGAACTTAAAAGAGAAGAAGAAGCTAATATTGCTAACTTTGAAGAATATGAAGTTAAAGATTCAGAGGAAGATTTAGTAGAAAGACCTCCAGTTGTTACAATAATGGGTCACGTTGACCATGGTAAAACAACACTTCTAGATACTATTAGAAAATCTAATGTAGCTGGTGGTGAAGCTGGTGGAATTACACAAGCAATTAGTGCATATCAAATTATTTATAAAGATAAACCAATTACATTTATAGATACTCCAGGACATGCTGCATTTACAGAAATGCGTGCTAGAGGAGCATCTATTACAGATATAGTAATTATTATAGTTGCAGCTGATGATGGTGTAATGCCTCAAACTAGAGAAGCAATAGACCATGCTAAAGCAGCTGGAGTTCCTATTATGGTTGCAGTAAATAAAATAGATAAACCAGGTGCTAATCCAGATAGAGTAATGCAAGAATTAACTGAATGTGGACTTGTTCCTGATAACTGGGGTGGAGATACAATATTTACAAATATTTCAGCTTTAAATGGAACAGGTATAGATGAATTACTTGATAACATTTTACTTATTGCTGAGATGAATGAATATAAAGCTAATCCTAATAGATATGCAATGGGTACAGTAATAGAATCAAAACTTGATAAACAAGTTGGACCTGTTTGTACAATATTAATTAATAATGGTACATTAAGACTAGGTGATCCTATTGTTGTTGGTACATCTTATGGTAAAGTTAGAACTTTAAAAAATGATTTAAATGAAGAAATAACTATGGCTCCTCCATCAATGCCAGTATCTATTACAGGTTTAAATGATATACCAGAAGCTGGAGATAAATTCATGGCTTTTGAATCAGAAAAACAAGCAAGAGCAATTGGAGAAGAAAGACGTACTCAACAAAGACTTAAAGATCATAAAGCTCAACAAGCAGTAACACTTGATGATTTATTCTCTAAGATTAATGATGGATTAAAAGAAATTAATGTTATTATAAAAGCTGATGTTAATGGTTCAAGCGAAGCTGTTAAGAATTCATTAGAAAAAATTGAAGTTGAAGATGTTAGAGTTAAAGTAATCAGAAGTAGTGTTGGAGCTATTACTGAAAGTGATATAGTTCTTGCTAAAGCTAGTGACGCTATTATTATTGGATTTAACGTCAGACCATCAAATGATATTCGTGACTATGCTAAGGAACAAGGTGTAGATATTAGACTTTATAATATAATTTATAAAGTAGTTGAAGAGATGGAATCAGCTATGAAGGGTATGTTAGATCCAGTTTATGTTGAAAAAGTAACTGGTACTGCTGAAGTTAGACAATTATTTAAATTCTCTAAAGTTGGTACAATTGCTGGATCTTATGTAACAGATGGTTTAATTAAAAGAGATGCCAAAGCTAGAATTATTAGAGATGGTATAGTTATATATGATGGTGATATCAATTCTATTCAAAGAGAAAAAGATACTGTTAAAG
>CAZFGE010000025.1:0-11816 GCA_964518415.1 uncultured Muribaculaceae bacterium | reverse complement strand
CATCTTTTCCTAAATTATATTTATAATTTAATGTATAATCTTTTACAGAATCTTGAAGTCCATTAACATTAAAATTAATTATTTCTGAATTATTTTTTTTAGTTTGTTTATTTTTTATAGAACTAGATATATCACTAATTAAAGTTGATGAATATACTCTTGATTTATTTGGTCTTATAATACTTGGATTAAGACCAATAACACGTGTTGTTGAAGTAGTATTCTCAATAAAATATGGTTTATATTCTTCAGTAATATCTAGTGTTCTATCTTGGTTTACTTTTATATATGAATCAAACAAAGTATATTCAACACTTTCAGCTTTTACTAAAGCAGGAAACATAAATAAAACCAAGATGATAAATAATTTATACTTTCTCATCACTAAACACATCCCCTATTATTAAAATAATTATAACATACATTATAAAAAAAAGGTAGATTAACTACCTTATTTTTTAGATATTTTAATTTTAACTTTCTTAGTCATTGATGTATATTGAACTTTATTATCAGTTCCTTCTACTTTAACTTCTACATCATGTTCTCCTTCAGTTAAACCATCAAGATCAATGTATGCTGTTATATCATCAGCAGTAATTCCATTAATTACGTTTTGATCTCCTCTAAGTGTTACTGAAACTTTTGTAGCACTTTCATTCATACCTTGAACAGTATAACCATTACCTAAATTAATAGGTTCAATACTTACACCATCAATCTTCTTAGTAGATACACTACCTAAACTTAATGAAACTGTTACATTATTTACTGATAATGATTTTATTCCAACTGGTTTTTCTATTTCGACTTTATAAGTTTTATTTTCTTTTAATCCATTAACATCAATATATACTGGTACATAGTTTAGGTTAGCTAATGCTTCACTATTACCATATGCTACTACTTTTGTTTCACTTGATGATAATGAACTTATAGAATAGCTTGATGCTACTTCTCCTTTTGGAATAATCTTAATTGGAACTTCTTTAGATGGAGATGCAAGTGTTACATCAATATTAATTGTACTAGGTACTATCTCAACATCTACAACTTCTCCATTTACATCATATGCTTTAAGTGGCACATCACTTAATGTATAAGTTCCTGCTGCTTGTTCTGGTATATTATTTAAGTCAGCCAATGCTTTTACAGCAACTACTCTTTTTAATTGATTTTCAGAACCTTTAATAACTATTTTATCAGTACTATAATCTGTTTTATCAACAACAAGTTTAGCATCCAAATTATCCTTGTTTAATAAGTCAACTGATAATGTTCTTGTTTCTGATACTTTTTCATATATTATAACTGTTACTGTTGAAGGATTAACAGTATAATCTATTGATGCATTATTTTGATTATACTCAATATTAACTTTATGTGTTCCTGGTTTAAGTCCACTTAAATCAACTGTAACATAATCACTTGCTGATTGTTTAGCAATATATAAATCTGTTTTACTACCAATAAGTGTTATATCAACTTTATCAGGAAGTCCTTCAACCACATATTTTTCTTCATTATAAATAACTTTTATTTTTCTATCTTTAAGTACTTCTGCAGTATTATCTGTAAAAGTAATTATTCTTTGGTCAATTACAATAAAAATTATAATTGCTAAGAAAAGAGATACAAATATTAAAGTATTTGGTTTTGTTAATATCTTTTCTATTTTTTTCCCAGAATCACCATATTTTGATGTAAAGTTAACAAATAGCTTTGTTATTGGAGTAACGATTCTTTTATCACAGAAATGAATGATTGGTAATATTATATTATTCACTAACTTCTTCATCGTTATCCTCCTCTTCATCAATTATAACTGAATTTTTAGGTCTTAACTCTTCTAGTAAAATCATTTTTACTTCATCAAGTGTTAAGTTATAATTTAACTCACCATTCATGGCAATTGATAGTCTACCAGTTTCTTCTGATACTACAAGAGCAATACAGTCACCAGTTTCAGATATACCTAGTGCTGCTCTATGACGAGTACCTAAACGCTTTGATATTTTTAAACTATCACTTGTTGGGAATACTGCTCCAGCACTTGTAATTTTATCTCCTTGAATAATAACACCACCATCATGAAGAGGGTTATTAGGGAAGAATATAGTAACTAATAAATCACTTGATATATCTGCATATATTTTTTTAGATTTTTCAATGTATTCAGTTAAACTATTATCTCTTTCAATTACCATTAAAGCACCAATTCTGTCTTTTTTAAGAGCTTCCATAGCATTAACTATTTCATATACTACTTTTTCTCTTTCATCAACTGTAAGTAGTTTATGTCTACCTAATAATTGGCTTCTTCCTAAGTGTTCAAGTATGTTTCTAATTTCAGGTTGAAATATTACTATTACAGCTAAAGGAGCCCATGTAAATACATAGTCTAGTAAGTATCCAACTGTTACTAAATTAAACCATACACTTATTATTTTAAGGGCAATAATAATTATAACTCCTTTAAATAATAAAACCATTTTTACATTTCTTCTTAAATTTTTAAGTATGTAATATAAAACTAGCCATACTAAAAGCACATCTAAAGTCTTTGTAATAAATTCTATAATACTTGTTACTGTCATATCATCACCTACGATAAAATTATATCATATATATAATTATTTTTAAATTGATTTGGAAAAATTTCATAAAAAAAGAGTATATCTATACTCCAATTTTATTTCTTTCTAATTTTAATTTATCTGCAACTGTTACAATAAATTCTGAATTAGTAGGTTTTGCTTTATCTATATCAACACTATGACCAAATATCTCTTCCATTAAATAATAGTCTCCTCTATTCCAACTAACTTCTATAGCGTGTCTTATTGCACGTTCTACTCTCGATACTGTTGTATCATATTTATTAGCAAGTTCAGGATATAATTCTTTAGTAATTCCACCTATTTTTTCAGGATTATTATATACAATAGAAACACCTTCTCTTATATATTGATATCCTTTAATATGTGATGGAATTCCTAATTCATGAAGAACCTTTGTTATTGATATTTGTAGATTATTATAATTCATATCTAAATTTTTATTTTCTTTTTCTTCAAATAAAGATATAATTCTTTTTTCTAAATCTTCTAGTCCATATGGTTTTAATATAAAATAATTAACACCATATTCAGATACTTGTCTTATTACATCAGCTGCATTATAACTTGTTTGAACAATTACTTTTTTAGTAAGTCCTCTATTTTTCATTTCTTCTAAGACATATAATCCATCTTTATTTGGCATTATCAAATCCAATAAGATAACATCAATTTTGTCTAGATTACTTTCTATACTTTTTATACCTTCAAGTCCATCATAAGCTTCAAACTTAATACATACATCATTACTACCTTTAAAATACTCCTTGACCATGTTAATTAAATTAACATTATCGTCTATCATAAGTACATTAACTTTTTTCAATTTGTTTCTTCCTTTCTAAAAGTAGTACTGCATATTTAAATTATACTCTAAGTTGACATTTTTTTAAAGCATAAAAAATATCTAATTTTGTCGATTAAAGAAATTTGCTATTCTATGTCTAAATGATTTTTTTTCTTTTGTTTTAATAGCACATTTATATACATATAGTATTTGATCTGCATAATATTTAAGTGAATGAGAATCTGCTGTAATTCTAGCTTGTTTACTCATAAATTCTAATTTTTTGGAATCATTAAATAATTCTTCTATACATTTTTTATATTCTCTTTTTGTCTTAAAGAATTTTCCATTTAACTCATCTACAACAACACCTTCAAAGGCTTTATCTTCAGCTGCTATAACAGGAAGTCCTGATGCCATAGCTTCTATTACAGTTAAACCTTGTGTTTCAGATGTAGATGCAGTTGCAAATACACTTGCTTGTGCATAATAATATGGAACATTCTCCCAAGGAACAGCACCTGTAAATATAACGTTTTTCTCTATTTTTAACTTTTTAGCTAGTTTTTTATATTTTTCTAAATCAGGTCCACTACCTACTATTAAAAGTTTAGAATTGTATTTTTTTGCTAAAGAAACTTGGCTTTCTATTAATAGCTCAACATTTTTTTCTTCAGCTAATCTTCCTATATAAAGAATAACTTTTTCATCTTTTAGTTTTAATTCTTTTTTTATTGCTTTAACTTTATTTTGATCTAATTTTTCAGCATAGAATCTCTCTACATCAATACCAGTAGGTACTATATGAACATTTCTATCAACTTTATATTTATCTTTAAATAAAGCATATGTTTTTTGACTTGGAACAATAAGTTCAGTTGCTGTTTTATCACAATAAAATTTAGTAAAGTATTCTGTTAATTTTTTACTTGATTTATCAAAATATCCATGAGTAATATAGTGAGTGTAGTCCTCATACATAGTGTGATATGTGTGAACTAGTGGAATATTATACTGTTTAGCAACAATTCGAGCAAATGTTCCAACACCAAATTCTGTATGAGAATGTATTACATCTAAGTTCCATTTTTTAATTTTATTTAATACTCTAACTGGATATATTCCTGTAAGTCTATAGTCATATATACCAGTTGGAATACCTGGAATTCTAAGTACTCTTCCATTTTCTTCATATTTATATTTCATATTTTCTGTATTAACAGTTACAATAAACACTTGATGACCTTTTTGTCTAAGTGCTTTTTCCATCATTTTAATACTTGTTGATACACCATTTATATATGGTGGATAAGTATCAGTAAATATTCCTATTCTCACTTTTTACACTCCTTTTTCATATTAAGAACAATTGATCCTAATATAAGTCCAAAATAATATGTAATAAATCTCCATACTAGCATCATAGCATTCACCTTAGAACCAACTATGTATTTTGAGAAAAATGCTACAAATCCATATTCAAGTCCACCAGTTCCTCCTGGAATAGGTACAAATGAACCTATTAACATAACATATGACATAATAACTATTACATCTGTTAGTTTAATATTAACATTAACACCTATAAATAAAGCAAATGGAATTAAGTATAATAATAAAAGTGCTACTAAATGATATATTATAAGTACAAACATATCAAGCTTACTTTCAAACAATACTTCACATCCTTTTGTAAAATCACTTAAATATTCACGTAGTTGATCTTTTTTATATTCAGGCTTTTTTATTAGTTTTAACTTTCCACCTATATCTATTAATATATATAATATATTTCTATCGGTTTTTTTAGATATTGTAATCCACAATAATATAACAATTACTAAAAAGTTAATTATAAATCCAAGAATAATTAATCCTTTAAGTAGACTTGCTTCTATTATATTAAACATTAAATTGGATATAATAGCAACTAATCCAAGAGAAACTAGAGCAATTTGATATGTTATGAAGTTTCCAATTGATATAGATATAGAGTCAGTTACTTTAATTCCTGTTTTACTAAGCGAATATACTTCATATGGTTGTCCACCTGTTGCGAAAGGTGTTATAGCATGAAAAAAGTTAGTTTCTAAAACCATTCTAAGCGCATTTTTAAATGTATAGTCGCTTTTAAATTTCCTAGCTATTTTTTTTATACATAATGCTCTTAAACCATAATATATAAATAAAAATACAAATGCTATTATTAACCATATTTTATTAATACTAAATATAGTATTTACTATTGTATCATAATCATCTTTAAGTGAAAAGTATAGTACTAAAGATGCTGCAAGTAATATAAGTATAAAACTAATAATTTTCTTCTTCATATATAACTCCCGGTAATTTCTTTCCTTCTAAAAGTTCTAACGATGCTCCACCACCTGTAGAGATATGTGTAAATACATCTTTATATCCTAAATTAATTACAGCAGATGCAGTATCTCCACCACCTGCTATTTTTTTAGCATCAATATTCTTTAAAATATTGCATATTTCTTTTGTACCATTATCAAATGGTTTTTCTTCAAAATAACCAACAGGCCCATTCCATATAATAGTTTTACTGTCTAATAAATAATTTTTAAATAGTTTAATTGTTTGAATACCAATATCAAGTCCTGTCTCATCTTCCTTAATTTCATTTATAAAGCATGTTCTAATATTTCCTTTAGAATCACGATTTACTGAATCAATTGGTAATACTATTTTATCCTTATACTTTTTTAACATATCTTTAGCAAACTCAATATTATCTTTATCTAAAAGTGATTGTCCAATATTTATATCACATGCTTTAATAAATGTATAAGCCATACCTCCACCAATTAATATATTATCAGCTTTTAAAGCTAAGTTATTAATTAGTCCTATTTTATCAGATACTTTAGCACCACCTAATATTATTGTTAAAGGTCTATCTGCATTCTCTAAATCAAGGGCTTTAAGCTCTCTTTCAATTAAAAAACCAACTCCACTTGGTAAGTATGTAGATATTCCTACATTAGAAGCGTGAGATCTATGAGAGGTTGCAAACGCATCATTAATAAATATATCACCTAAACTTGCCCAATATCTACCTAACTCTTCGTTATTAGAACTCTCTGCTTTTTCATTTAAATCTTCATATCTTGTATTTTCAACTAATATTACATCTTTTGATTTCATATTATCTATAGCATCTTCGAGTTGTTTTCCTCTTGTCTCAGGTATAAATAAAACATTTTTATTTAATAATTCGCTTAATCTAATACTTACTGGTTTTAATGAATTATTATCTTTATCCTCGACATTTTTAATACGTCCTAAATGAGATAAAAGTATTACTTTAGCATTTTTTTCAATTGCATATTTAATAGTATCTAAACTTGATTTTATTCTATTATCATCAAGTATTACTCCATCTTTCATTGGGACATTAAAATCAACTCTAATAATTACTTTTTTATTATTTAAATCAAAATCTCTTATTGTTTTCATATAATCACCTATGATTCAAAATATTCATATGATAGTATTCCATCACTATTCTTTTTAACTAAAACTCTAGCACTTGTAAGTTCACTAACTTTTTTATTATTATTTGGATTAACAAGTGTACTTTTTAAGTAGCCATCATTCATTAAATCTTTTAAATATATATTTGTACTTGAACCATTTGCTATAGAAATTTTCTTTTCAACGACATATGATTCTGTTGCTATATAAACAGTTTTTTTAAATTGTTCATATGATTTGTCATTTCCCTTTTTTAACATTGAAGTTATTTGTGGCATTGTAAAAAGTACTATAATCCCTAACAAAGTAAATACGGCAAGTAATTCTATCATAGTAAATCCACGTTTCATAATATCACCTTTATTTTCCTTATTAAATTTTATCATTTTTACGACTAATTGTAAATAAAGATAGAAATATAAAAATAAGAACATTATAAAATGTTCTTATTCACCTAAATATATAATTCTAGCATGGCCATTGCCTAAATTACCTGCTCCACTTGCATAATATCCACCACTTGGATTTGGCCTTAAATTATTATTGTTTATTCCTGTATCAATATTAGTCCATGTATGACCTTTTCCATCAATCATATTTGTATTTGTAAATTTTAGTCCACTATAATGTATTGAACATTCATTATTAGAAGTTCCTGTTGTACATCCTGATGTTTTAACAGCACGAGGTTCAGATGTAGAATTAGATGCAATAGCTACACTACCAGTATGACCTGATATATAGGAAGAACCGCCAGATCCACCGCAATGATTTCCAGCACCACCAACATATAAATAAAGATTATTATTTTTGTCTAATGATATATTTCCAGAAACATATGCACCTTTTTCACCAAAATAAGTGGAAATATCTCCACCTTGAGCACCCCAAAGTTCAATCTTATATTTTCCACTACATGTAGGTGTAAAAGTCTTTACTTCACCATCATATATCCTTCATCAAAAACAACCTCATTAGGAATATATGTTCATTCTTCTACAATACCATTAACAAGTTCATATTTATATTTTCCGTCTTCATCTTTTGTAACAATAATAGTATAATCATCAACACTACAAGTTTTACTTGAACATGTAGCGATTTTCTTAGACGTACACTCATTATCTTCACAATATTTTGGATTAACCAAATTTGTACTAATAAGTCCTTCATCAACCAAATCTTTCATATAAATATATGTTGTAGCCCCAATAATATTTAAATTAGGATAATCATCTTTATTATTTTCAAGATAAGCTTCAGTAGCTAAATATACATCATTTAAAAACCTATTATATTTATCATCTTCACCTTTCTTTAGCATATTTATTGTACTTGGAACTGCTATTAAAAATATAAGTGATAAGAAGATAAGTATAACCAACATTTCTACTAGTGTAAAACCTTTTTTCATATTATTTACCCCTCTATCATATCTTATATGTCTATTATATATTTTTTTTTATTAATTTTCAATCCATTATAAAAAACTTCCTTATTTGGAAGTTTCTATATATTCTTTACATGTTTTATCTAAATCATCAATTAGTTTATCTACTTCATCAAAGTCTTTAAGTCTAACACCACATGCATAAATGTGTCCTCCACCATTGTAATTAGCAGATATAACTTCATTTATGATTGGTCCTCTAGATCTCACTGAACCTCTTATATTGTTATTTTGTTTATCACTTGAGAATATTCCCCATGCATAAACTTTATCAATATGATTGAAGTTGTTAACCATATTACCAGCAGTTGCTGCATCAACATTATATTTTTCTAATATATCTTCAGTTATCTTAAGATAAGCAAATCCATTATCTGTAACTTTTAAGTTATCAGCTATATAACCACCAAACTTAACTTCTTTAAAGCTTCTCATATATAAGTTATCATATAATTTTTCAAAATCAATTTTAGTTTCATCTATTAACTTTGATACTAAATCAAATGTTTTAGCAGTTGTATAGTAGAATAAAAATCTATTTGTATCAGCAACTAGTCCAATATAAAGTTTTTCTGCTGCTTCTTTAGTCATAACTAATTTTGTATTAAAAGTTAGTTCCATAACCATTTGAGAAGCACTTGATGCAGTATCATCAATCCATTCAATGTCACAAAATTTTTCAATAAATGGATGATGATCAATTTTAATTGACTTTTTAAATCTTTTAGGATCTACTCCATCTACCCTAGACTTATCTGGTGTATCAGTTACTATTAAAAGTGAATCTTGATACATATCCTCTGTAAACTTATCAACATCTCCAATATATTTAAATTTACTTGCAGGATTACCTACAGCATATACTTTTTTATCTGGAAATGTTGCTTCTATAATTGCTTTTAATCCAAGAGTACTTCCTAAAGCATCAGGATCTGGTCCAACATGACGTGCTAGAACAATTTTGTCATATTTTTTTATCTCATTAAATATTTTTTTATACATTCTACCAGTCATTTAAATCACGCTTTCTATTTTTTAATAAATTTAAATGTATCTCTTGCAATCATTACTTCTTCATCAGTTGGTATTACATATACTGGAATTTTAGAATCTACTGAAGATATAATTCCTTCTTTACCAAATCTAATTTCATCATTCTTTTCTCTATCTATTTTAAATCCTAAGCATTGTAGTCTATCAATAACCATACGTCTTACGTGTGGTGCATTTTCACCAACACCCGCAGTGAATGCTAATGCATCAATTCTACCATTTAATTCAACATAGTATTTAGCAATATAGTTAACTATTGAGTTAACAAATAAATAGTGTGCCATAATAGCTCTTTCATCTTTTTTAGCAATAGCTTCATCTATATCTCTAAAGTCAGATGAAATACCACTAGTACCTAGCATTCCTGATTTTTTATTTAAAGCTGTATCTATCTCTTCTAAAGACATGCCAGTTTTCTTAGCAATATATGGAATTACTGAGTAATCTATATCACCTGAACGAGATCCCATAATGATACCTGCATTAGGAGTGAATCCCATAGATGTATCTACACATTTACCATCTCTAACTAGTGAGATTGATCCACCATTACCTATATGACATACGATAACATTTGAGTAGTCTTTATCAACAAGTTCTGAAAGTCTTTCTGATACATATCTATGGCTCATACCATGGAAACCATATTTTCTAACACCATATTTTGTATACCATTCATATGGAACTGGATAAAGGTATCTATCAGCTTTCATTGTTTGATGGAATGCAGTATCAAAGCATCCAACTTGAACAGCACTTGGAATTTTCTCCATAAATGCTCTAACACCCATCAAGTTAGCTGGGTTATGTAGTGGCGCTAAATCTGATAATTCTTCAACAGTTTTAATAACTTTATCGTTAATTACTACTGATTCAGAATATTTATCTCCACCGTGAACTAGTCTATGTCCTACACCCTTGATTTCATCAAGTGAATTAATTACTTTATTTTCTAATAATTCTTTAATTAAATATTCAACACATACTCCGTGATCTTTTAGATCAACAAATTTTTCTATTTTGTCACCGTTAATCTTAACAGTATAGAAAGATTTATCTAAACCTATTCTTTCAAATCTTCCTGAAATTAAAACTTCTTCTTCTGGCATTTCATACATTTGGAATTTCAAAGATGAACTACCTGCATTAATTGATAATATTTTCATTTTTACACTCTCCTATAATTCATATTCTATTATTCTTAAATTTGGTATTTCGATTTTTAATAAATCACCATCTTCTGGTATACCATTTATTGCATAGTGGATTGCTCTTAATATAGCACTATGAGCAACCACTAGTACATTCTTATCATTATATTTCATTCGCATATCCTCAATAAAATCTGATACACGAGCAAGTAAATCTCTCACTTTTTCTACTTCGTTTATATCTGTATTTAAATTAAAGTCCCAGTATTTAGGAGTTAAATATTCATCTACAGGTTTTCCCTCACTTAAACCGTAATCTCTTTCTCTAAGTCGCTCATCAATAATGATATCAAATTTATCATTAGTGATTAATCTAGCTGTATCTTTGGCTCTTCTAAGTGGTGATGCAACTACTACATCAATATCTAAGTCTTTAACAAGAGAATTAAGTTCTTTAGCTTCCCTAATTCCTCTTTCACTTAAATCTGATTCAGTATTACCTTGTACTAAACCAAGTTGGTTTTGAGTAGTTTCACCATGTCTTACGACATATAGTTTCATTACTTATTTTCCTCTGGTTTCATAGTTGGGAATAATATTACTTCTTGAATTGAATCTTGTTCAGTTAAAAGCATTACGAATCTATCAATTCCATATCCAATACCTCCAGCTGGTGGCATACCATATTCTAAGGCTTCAATGAAGTCATAGTCGATATCGTTTGCTTCATCATTACCAAGATCTCTTTCTTTTAATTGTTCTTCAAATCTTTCTAATTGATCAATTGGATCGTTTAATTCTGTATAAGCGTTAGCAAATTCTTTACCACCTATGAAAAGTTCAAAACGATCAACAAATCTTGGATCTTCAGGATTTTTCTTAGTAAGTGGAGAAATTTCAATTGGATGTCCATAAAGGAATGTTGGTTCAATTAAAGTTTCTTCTACATATTCTTCAAAGAATTTATTAATTATATGACCATATTGACGCTCATGTTCTAATAGTTCAATATGATGTTCTTCAGCTAACTTAATACATTCATTAACATCAGTTATTGCTTTAAAATCAATTCCTGTTTTTTCTTTAATTGCATCAGTCATAGATACTCTTTTAAAAGGTTTAGATAAATCTATTTCATGACCATACCAATTAAATGTTAGTTTACCAACAGCCTTTTCTGCAACTGTTCTAAACATTCTTTCAGTTTGATCCATCATACCATCTAAATCTGAATAAGCTTTATAAGCTTCCATTAT
>CAZFGE010000024.1:0-11829 GCA_964518415.1 uncultured Muribaculaceae bacterium | reverse complement strand
TCTCCAACTTGATCTTCAGTTAATTCGATTTGTTCATATGTTTCCATATTCATGAAGTTATAAGTATTTCCTGAATTATATAAATATTGAACATTAGATCTAGTAATATTTGCTTTTTCAAATTTAACATTAGTATTGAAAGTTCTTTCTACAGTACCACCAGTTCTTAAGTTTTTAAGTTTAGTTTTCATGAAAGCAGAACCTTTACCTGGTTTAACGTGTAAAAATTCAACAACTTGATAAATATTACCTTCGATAATTAAAGTCATACCATTTTTAATATCATTTACGTTTATCATTTCTTTTCACATCCATTCTTTTAGGAACATTTAATGTTTTAACCTTTTTCTTGACGATATTAGCTTCACTTTGAAGTTTAATTAATAACTCATAATCTATAACACTTCCCATATTATAGACATCTGATCTTGTTGGATACTTCATAAACACCTCAATATATTATTCTATTATTTTTCTTCTTTATGATCTGTATGTTTTTGACATCTTGAACAATATTTACTTAATTCCATACGTTCAGGTGTATTTCTTTTATTTTTTGGAGTTCTATAGTTTTTTTCTCCACAAACAGAACATTTTAATGTGATGTTTTCTCTTGCTTCACCTTTTTTAGCCATAAAAAATCCTCCTTTTTTACAAAACTATTAACATTTTAACATATTTTTTAATATTTTTCTATACTTTTCCAAGCAAAAAGTATTATATCATACTATTTATAAATTTCAAAGTATTTTTCACTAATTTGCTTTGATATTCTTTTATATACATATGATTGAAAGTTTGATGAATAATCATATGTATCAGGTGTAACTATAGTAAATGTAACTTTAGGATCATTAAATGGGGCGAATGCAACAAATGTATTTGTAACTGTTTGTTTATCAACTACACCATCATCATTAGTATCTAAAAAGCTTTGACTGGTACCTGTTTTTCCTGCCGGATCATACTTTAAATCAATATAACCATATCCAGTACCTCTCATTACCATTTTAAATCCTTCTTTAACTCTATTTAAATAAATATCATCAGTATTAACTTTATTTAAAATAACAGGTTTAATGTCAAATGTTTTATTATTTTTTTTATAGCTTTTAAGTAAATGTGGTTTAACTCTATTACCACCATTAGCAATCGTATTTATATATTGAGATAATTGTATTGGTGTATAGTTATCATATTGTCCAATTGCGAAATCAAGTAAAAGACCACTTTTATCATTTATACCCCTAAGTCCTGATGATTCATTTGGCATATCTATACCAGTTTTAACACCAAGTCCAAACTCAATAAAAGTACGTCTATATATATCAAATGCATTATTAGATACAACAAAAGGCATATCATAAAAATAAGATGTATTAGCAACTTTAAAAGCAGTATAAAATTGATATGTATTGCTTGACCATTTTAAAGCATTTAAATCATCAAGAAGTCCTAGATATTTCCAAGAACATTTTATAGGAGCACTTTTTAACTTTACACATGTATCATATCTTTTCTCACCAATCTTTAAAGCTCCTGTATTATATCCAACTATATGAGATGCTCCTTTAATAACTGATCCTACAGTATAAGATGATGTAAATATACCAGGTGTGTAATCAAAAAATATGGGATTACCATTTATAAAATTTATTTGCTTTCCTGACATTGCAAGTATCTCACCCGTATATGGATTTGATATAATTACAAAGGCTTTATTAAAAAATTTAGTATTTGCTTCCTTCTTTGCTTTAATTAGTTCATTTTCTAATATTTTTTCAACTTCACTCTGTAGTTCTATATCAATAGTAAGATATATGTCATTACCTTTTTTACCTTCTTTTAATAGTTCTAGTGAATTATTTCTATTAATTTTATATGTGTTTTTTTTACCTTTTAATATATCGTCATACATATATTCTAAATAACTTATACCTACTCTATCATCCATACTGTAACCCTTTTTTAAATAGGTATTTAACATATCTTTAGGAATTCCTGTATCACTTGTTGAAATACTTCCTAAAATACTTCTAAATGTATTACCATAATTATAATATCTATCCCAAGATAATTTAGCGCTTACTCCCTTTATTTTACTTGTAGATATTTTAGTATATTCTAAATCAGTAACATCTTTATTTTTTATTATTTTTTCACTATATGAATAACCCCTATTCATTAAGTAATATATATAAGCAGCTTTTTTATCAAATTCACTAAGTTTATTTAACTCATCTATAGATACACGGTTAATTTTCAAATTATTAATATCAGATGAACTTATTTTTCTATATTTTAAATCCATATATTCTTTATTAGATATTTTTTTATTTGCTTTATCAGGATTTAGTTTAATCCAAAAATTTTTTAGAATTTTTTCATTCATTTTTGAATAATCCAGCTCTAATATACGAGCAAGTTTATACGAAATATTTATCTCATCTTTTAAAGAAATGTTTTTTTCTTTTTTATAGCTAATAATTCTAACAGGTTTGTTAGATACAATAACTCTTCCAAATCTATCATAAATATAGCCTCTTGGAGAGGTAGAACCTAAAGTAATTTTATTAGAATAATTTTTATAATATTTTTTATAATGATTATGCTTAATTACTTCTATATTAAAAAGAAATAAAAACAAAGTTATAAATAAAATAATATTTAAAAAAATAAGCACTTTAAATCTATTATTCATAATTATCACATTCCTAAATTACATATATTATTATTGAGGTGAATATATGCTTAATAGTCTAATCAAAAAATACACACAAAATATTACAAAAACTGATATAAAGGAATTTGCTCTTAAAAATAATCATGAATTAAACACTAATGAAATTGATATTATATATAATGAAATTCATAATAATATAGATAATTTAATTAATAATACAGAACATGAGATAAATAAAATAAAAGATAAGTTAGAACCTACTACTTATCTTAAAATAAACGAGCTTATTAAATTTTACAAAGAAAAATATATTGATTATTTATAATATTCTTTAATATCATTAATTAAGTTTTCGTTAAATTTCTTATTCTTTATTTGTTCAATTTCAAATTTATATGGAGCTTTTCCATCGACATAAGGTGTTTCTAATATTTTAGGAACATTTTTTAATTTATCACTATAAATAACATGTAATAAATTATTAAAACCAATTGTTCCAAAGCCTATATTTTCATGTCTATCTTTATGTGTATTGATTTCATTCTTACTATCATTAATATGTGCTACAAATATATTTTCTATTCCAATTATGTTATCAAATTCTTCTAATACTTTATCAAATTTGGAAATGTCATATCCTGCATCATTCATATGACATGTATCAATACATACTTTAACTTTATCTCTTAATTTTACTTTATCAATTATAGATTTTAATTCTTCAAAGCGTGAACCTACTTCACTACCTTTACCAGCCATTGTCTCTAAGCATATATAAACAGAAGTATCACTATTTATTACTTCATTTAAGGACTTAGCTATATTGTTAATTCCTTCTTCTATTCCAAGACCAACATGAGATCCTGGATGAAGAACTAATCTTTTAATACCAAGCATTTCACATCTTTTTATTTCTTCCTTTAAAAAATTAATATTAAATTCATAGTTTTTTGGATTAGCTAGATTAATAATATATGGAGCATGTACAACTAAATTATTTATATCAATATTATTTTCTATCAATAATTTATGTGCCTCCTTAGTATTATCTAAATCTATTGGACTTCTTGATGTATTTTGTGGAGCTCCCGTATAAATCATAAAAGTATTTGAATTATAACTTAACGCTTCTTCTATTGCGCCAACAAGTCCTGTATCTTTTTTAAAGCTAACATTTTCACCAATAATCATTTTATCACCATTTAAATTGTATCAAAAAAGACTAGTTTATTCTAGTCTTTACTGAATATTTAAATTTGGATATAAAGTTGTCATATCAGTTTTAAATGTTTCATTACCAGTCTTAATAGATATATTTGAATTTGTATAATCAAATACTTTATTATGCTCATATGTATCACTAAAAGTTTTAAATCCTGATAAATCTGCACTTGTTAGATTCCTAGTTTCATAAAACATATAAGTAATTTTATCTACTTTTGTAGGATTCCATGTACTTATATTTAAATTTGTAAGTTCTAAATTACGATAAAAAATATTTGAAAAAGCAGTAACCTTTGTAACATCAAAATTAGATAAATCAAGATTATTTATTTTTTCATCATTCCAAAATAATCCTTCTATACCTTGTAATTTAGGAGCCCAACCAGTAAAATTGATACTTTTTAAATTTGTACAAGATGAGAACATACTATAAATATATGCAAGTCTTGATGTACTAAATCTAGATAAATCAAGTGTTTCTAATGAACTATTTTGTGTAAACATAAATGACATATTATTAACTAATTCAGTCTTTAGATAAGTTAAATCGTAGCTTTTAACTTTTGTTAATCCTCTAAAAAAGTTTTTTGAATTTACTGGTAAATTAATATAACCATTTGCTGCGATTGTTAAATCATACATACCTGTCTCACTTGAAGGAGTTAAATAAGCAATAATTGAATTATCTTGTAAAGCTGACATATCCCAACTTATAGCTATATTTGATGGAACATTTAATTTATTTTTAAACTTAACTGAAACTATTTTATCTTTCCATTCATCCGTTCTATAATATTTTCCTGTTTCATCAGAATTTTCTATCAATAAATGAGAGCCTGTTTCAAAATTATCTTTAAGAGCTTTTTTAAAAAATAAACCACTTTCTCTTAATTTTGAATCTGGAAGACTTTCATCCCATGTATTAGCTTTACTATCAAGAATATTATAAGCCCAAATTCCACCTTCCCAACAAAAATACATAAAACTAATATTATGTTTTTTTAAATATGTAAAGAAATAATTAGCATGTGCATTATTAATATAATTTCCTTTTGGAGTACCACCTTCAACTGATGAACACTCCGTTTCGAATATTGGAATGCCAGCACTTATCGCCTTATTTAAATAATTCATATTTGTTGAATTAACATTTGATGCATATGTATGATGTGAGTACATAACATTTTTAAAAGATAGTTCGTGACCTATTACTTGGTCAACTCTAGCATCATAATTAGATGTTCCAACAAGAACTATTGAATCAGGGGCATTTGTTCTTATTGCCGGAATAACTTGATTAGCATGTTCAGTAATTTGTGCCCATGAATTGTTAGCAGTAGGCTCATTCCAAATTTCATATAGGATGTGGTAATCATTTTTATAATATGATGTAATATCACTAAAGAATTTTTTTGCTGCCTCTGTCCTTGGATCACTACCCGGATTCCAGTTTAATATTACATACATATCTAATTTAATAAGTGTATTAACAGTATTTTTTAAATCAACCATCCTATCCTTATAATCAGATAATGTACTATCCCAGTATTCTCCTCCGCAAAAAATTCTAAAACCATTTGCTCCCCAATTTTTTAAAGTTGTTAAGGATTTTTCTGTATACATTTTATTAACAGGCTTAATAACCGCATTTTTAGATTGTGGAGTTAAGGCATTAGATGCTCCCATAAGTCTAAATTCTTGATTTTTAGAATTCATTAATTTAGGTCCTTCAACATGAAGTCGTCCGTTACTTCTTGCATATATATCAAGTGACCCCTTAGATCCAGCTAGAATATATGCTCCATTTTCCATGTTATAACTATACGTATATCCATTAGCTTCACAGTTAGATGCACTTACAACTGTATTACTTTTTATTGTATATGATGTACAAATTGTATTTCCTTTTGTTTTAACATTAAGAGATGTTAAACTATATTCTCCGTCAGATAAATCACTTCCCAAAAGCATATTTTTTGAAAGTTCTATATTTATACTTTCTACATGTCCTTCAACACTTCTTGCCCCTGCTTCTTTTTTAACATTCTCAACTACATTAGTAATTTGAGGTATTGCAATTAAAGCAATAATTGCAAGTATTACTATTACAGCAAGTAACTCTATTAAAGTAAAACCCTTTTTCATATATCCCACTTCCTTATTTTTTCACTCTAAGCATAATTATATATTGCGGTCAACTAAAAATCAATATTTTAAAAAAAAAGTAGAATTAAACTACTTCTTTATAGCACAGTATTTATCCTTCTTTAAATAATCAATTACAATATTTGCTAATTTAACAAATCCATAATCACCTGGATGTGTTTCACCCTGTGAATCAATTCCTAAGACCTTTAATTTTCCAGAGTAATCAATGAATCTGGCTCCCTTATATGACTGATATCTCTTTACTCCAGACATCTCAGAATAATCAATTAATTTTAAATTATTATCTTTTACAATTTGTTTTACTAAATCCATATTTTGTTTAACTGAATAAAAACCATACACATAATATATTTCTGCTTTTGGATAATTTTTCTTTAAAGTATCAATCAAATATTTTGAATCAGCAACAAATGATTGTCTTCTCTCAGCACTATTAATATTATCTCCATACTCTAAAAATATAAGTCTTACATCATTTTGATTACCTTGTTTTTTCCTATTATTATTCATTGTAGTAATAAAATTATCAACTACAACTTTTCTATCATCATAATTTGTTTTACCTTCCCATGTATTTAATTCTTGTCTATAATAAGTTGAATTTGGATTTAAACTTTTCATATAATTCATTACATAATAAATCCAATCTGACTTAACATCAGTTGATGCCATAGCATGTGTTCCAAAACCTCTTGTAATAGAATTACCTAAAAATAATATATCTTGATTATCCTTTGTGCACGAATCCTTTTTACCTATTTTAGCATTTACAATCATATCCATCTTAGCATTTTTTACATAATAGCCATTTGAATCTTTACCATTTACAAGGCCTTCTATTTGATATATTGTGCCATTTATATCTTTATATCTATATTTAGCAGTAGCACTTTCGACATCCGCATTTGATAGTGCTGAAACTTTATAATTTGTGCTTCCTTCATATTTTATTTCATCAAAATCTACCAAATAAGATTCACCATCACCCCATATAGTAGGTCTATATTCAGATAATGGATAATAAAAAGATATAACACTTCCATTTTTTGTATTTAAATCATTAACTAAATTATTGAATGAATCAGGTCCATATATTATAATGCCTTTATTAGAAAATTCATCAAATAAAGTAACATTTGAATTATAAGGCATATTAGAAGATACAACTATCTTTAATAAATTAGGACATTTAGAAAATGCATTATTTAAATATTGCTTTGTATTTTTACCTATTATAACAGTCTCTAAAGTTTCTGAATTATAAGCTAGATTTGCAGGAACAACATCTAAATTATCAGATAAAACAATAACTTTAATATCTGAATTGTTTGAAAGTGCTCCTTCACCTATACTTACAACACTATCAGGTATTAAAATATAGTCTATTCCGGTATTAGATAATGAATATTTTCCGATACTTTTTAAATCTTTAGAACTAAATGTTACTTCTTTTAAACTTGTTAACCCATAAAAAGCATAATCACCTATTTTATCGATGCCATTTTGTATTTCTACCTTTTTAATACTTGATACATATTTACTCCATTCAGGTAGATTATCTTTTGTATAATTGTTCATTTCACCACTACCAGTAAGTGTTAATTTACCTGATGATGGATTTAAATACCAAGTGATATTACCTTCTTTTTTAGTAATTAAACCTGATTTTGATCCACAAATAGAAGCACTTGAATTGTTATAGCAATACATTTTATTATTAATAATACAATTAGTAGCTTCAATAACTGAACCTTTTGATAATTTATAAGAATCACATCTAACATTATCTTTTTTAGGAAAAGATGTAAAACTAAAATCTGCAAAAGTATAAATTCCATCTGGATATGATAAGTCAGTATTTTTTAACATATCCATTGCCATATTATTCTCAATATCTCCTATATGACCTTCTAAACTTCTTAAATTAGCTTGTTCTTTAGCATTCTCAACAACATTTGTAATTTGAGGTATTGCAATTATTGCTATTATTGCAAGTATTACAATTACAGCTAAAAGTTCTATTAAAGTAAAACCTTTTTTCATATATATCCTCCTTATTTTCACTACTATTTATTATATATTATCTTATTTTATAAATAAATAATTGTTTACACATGTATACAAAAAAAAGTAGAATTAGTCTACTTTTTAATTTCAATATTAATAGTTTTATCAGTAGCAGTTGCTAATGCATCTTTTGCTATTTGATCTTTTACGGTAACAGTTGCATTTTCTTTTATTCCATATAACATTTCGGTTACATCAGTTGTAGATGTTATTGTCATATTTGATATATCTATATTAGATATATTACTTGAATTTTTAAACATCTTAGCCGTTAAAGTAACACTTTTTGGATTAAAGTTAGATAAATTAACTGATTTTAAAGCAAAGCAGTTAGCAAATGTACCATCATATGTATTAACATCACTTACATCAAATCCACTTAAATCAATACTTTTTAATTTCTTACAGTTACTAAATGTCCAACTCCAGTTTTTAAGTTTAACATTCCAGTTTTTAAAGTTAATTGATTCTAGTTGAGAACAATTTGAGAATGTATTCCACATATAGCGAATACTAGATGTATCAAAACCTGATAAATCAAGATTTGTTAAAGAGGAATCTCCATTAAACATTCCTGATATTTCTTCTACATAATAAGTTGTAAAGTTATTAAAATCAATGCTTTTTAGATTTGGTAATCCATTAAATAAATTAGTAGATCTTTTTGGAGCATTTATATATCCGTTAGCAGCAATAACCATTTTATATCTATCAGTTTCACTTGTAGGTAATAAATAACCTATTATTGATTTATCTTGAATTAATGATAAGTCCCATTTAACTACTGCGTCATTAGGAACTTTTAATTCATCTTTAAATTCAATTGAAGTAATCTTTTCTCTCCATTCATCTGATCTATAAGTAGTTGCTTTGCCAGATGCGACAGATTCTCTATTCTCAGCAAGCAAGTTAACACTTTTATTTTTATAATAATTTTTATTTTTCATTAAAGCATTTTTCATGAAAATTCCATTTGGTTTTAATATGGATTCAGGTAAACTATCCTTCCATTTTCCTCTTAAGACAATTCCGTATTTAGCATCTTTATAATCTGTACTTGTGTTAAATCCATACATCATCCAGCTTATATTATTTTTATCAAGGAAATTAAGGTAAGTTGTTGCATATGGTTCCATTACCATAGGATCATTATCATCATGCCCCATAGTACCCCATTCTGTTTCAAAGAAAGGTATTCCTGCATCTAATAGTTTTTGATATTTATTGAATAGTTCTGGATCATTTATCAAATGTGGAGACATATACATATGATGTACATACATTATATTTTCATAAGATAATTGATGATATATACCTTCTCCCATTGATAAATTCCAATCTGGTGTTCCACAAAGTACTAAAGCATTAGGAGATATACTTCTAATTACTGGTATTACTTTATCAGCATGCGCTTTTATATCTGACATTGTATTAGTTCCTTCAGGTTCATTCCAAATCTCATATATAATATGAGGATCATTTGGATAAGTATTAGCTATTTCTGTAAAGAATTCAACTGCTTTATCAGAAAATGGCTCACCATCATTTCTTCCTGGATCCCAGTTTAGAATAACATATAAATCTGATTTAATAGCATCATTTACTAGTTTTTTAATTCCTTCTAAATACTTTTCTTCATGGCCTATATAAGTTGCAACTGTTGGAACATTTACAGTAATCATTATTCTAAGAGCATTACCACCCCAACTTTTTAAAGTAGCTAAAGAGTTTGTATTTATCTCTCCTCTTATTGGATTATCATAATCATTTTTAGTTCCAATACCACTTGTTGATGCTCCTCTAATTACAAATCTATCATCTTTAGAATTACATAAGTATCTACCACACACATGAAGTTGTCCATTATTTGATACATATTTTGATATATCATTAGAACAAGATCCTTTTTCATAAACACCTATGTCATTATTAAGTGCACTTTTCATATAACACTTATTATTTTTAACAATTGCAAGTTCTACTTTTCCTTCTTCGGTAACAACAACACTACCATTTAATCTTTCTCCTTTGATAGATAATTTATCTATTACATTAGATCCTAGTGTTTGATACATTGAATCATTCATTTGAGCCTTCATATAATATGTATTAGCTGCATCTACATATCCTCTAACTGATTCTATATCAGCTTTTTCTCTTACATCAGCAACTAATTTTGTAATTTGAGGTATTGCAATTATTGCTATTATTGCAATTATTACAATTACAGCAAGTAACTCAATTAAAGTAAAACCCTTTTTCATTAAAACCCACTTCCTTATTTTTTCATTACTTTACAATTATATCAAAAAAAGGTAACTTAATCTACCTTTTAATATATTGTTTTATAAAAGATTTTTTATCTTCATCTTCATTAAATATAAAATCAGCAAGCCCACTAGCTTTATCTAATCTATCCTCATTATAAAGTTCAAGAATATAATCACAAGGAACATATCTATCTAACATAAATTCAATTTTATCCCATTCTTTGTTATTATCAAGAGATGCTTCAAATAAATGCTTAAAAAAATTTATATTGTTTTGCCATACAATCTCACTAAGTGTTCCGTTTGGACATCTAACTTCAAAAGAATCATTTATTTTTTTATCAAAATTATATAGTGATAACGCATTAGTTCTTGGAGTTTTAAGAGATTTTAATAAACTTTCGTAATTATCTGTATTGTTTATTACATTTACTATTTTATTACTAATAGGAACTGCATAAAAAACAACATAATGCCTAATTTCATCTTTAAAGCCTGATGAAAATCTAAATATAACATCCTCATATAATGCCCATAATTGTAATAATCTTTTTAATGCTTCATAATTGTTTTTAAAAAGTTTATTATCAAAATGTATATGAGCAGCAGAGTAATTAAGTGTCTTAGCATTCATATCTCTTAAAAAATTACAAACATCTTTTAAATTGTTCCAATCATTTTTTTTATTATTTAATATAGGTGATACTATCTCTCCACCATATAAATTAGTTGCGAATGATGTTTTATCAAATAATGGAATTAGAGAATCATCTTCTACTAGTCTCCATGAAAGTAAATTAAAATTAGAAGATTTTAAGTCATCAAATTTTCTTTTAACATCAAAATAACTTGCTTCTTCAAATTCTATCTCACAACCAAACGGAATATTAATACCACCTATTAAATCTTTATATTCTATTTTATGCTTACTTACAATATCAAATATTTCTTTCTCATCAAGTTTGCTTAAATCCATATAACTCACCCTAAACTAAATCTGTTTTTTTTATAATATATGTTTTATTCTTTCTATAAAAAGCATAAAAAATATCTTTAATATCTATTTTATTAGATATAAGAAGATTGTCAAGCCATAATTTATCTTTTCCTATCTCTTTTAATATATTATAGTCTACTTCACCATCCATGATGAGTGGAAAAGGATAATCTTTCATATTTTGAAATATAGACAAAGTACCATTATTTTCTAAAACAGCATAATCTACTTTTTCAATACTTTCAATTCCCTTTTCCCTTAACTGACTAAGTAGATCATCCAAACTATATTTTAATTTAGTCATTTCACTAAATACTAGCTTACCGCCTTTAATAATAACTGATGGTTTTCCATCTATAAAGTTTCTAATTCTAGTTGATTTTAAAGAGATATGACTAAGTAATTTTTGGATAATAATT
>CAZFGE010000023.1:0-12131 GCA_964518415.1 uncultured Muribaculaceae bacterium | reverse complement strand
TATTTTTACTCCTTCTTCATTATTAGTCCATAAGTTCTTTTCTTTTTTATCTATATTATTTTTAATTACACTATTAGCTGCATTTAATATAGTTTTTGTTGATCTATAATTTTCCTCTAAGTATACTACTTTAGTATCTTTATAGTCTTTCTCAAAGTTTAGGATATTTCTATAGTTAGCGCCTCTCCATGAATATATAGCTTGTGAGTCATCTCCAACAACGCATATATTTTTATACTTAGCTGATAGCATTTTAGTAAGTAGATATTGTGCTTCATTTGTATCTTGATACTCATCAATTAAAATATATTTAAATCTTTCTTGATACTCTTTTAATACACTTGGATTATTATTAAATAATTCAATTGGCTTCATTAGTAGGTCATCAAAATCAAGTGCATTATTAGATATAAGTCTACTCTCATATTGTTTATAAACATCTAGTACAATTGCCTCAAAATCACTACCTACATATTTAGAATATTTTTTAGAATCAATTAGTTCATTTTTAGCGCTTGATATACTATTTTTTATTGCTTTTGGATTATATATTTTAGGATCTATGTTCATATCCTTTAGTATCTTTTTAATAAGCGTTAGAGTATCATCACTATCTAATATAGTGAAATTTGGCTTATAGCCTAAAAGTTCATAATTATCTTTTATGATAGATAGTCCAAATGAGTGAAATGTAGATATTTGCATACTATATCCAACACTACCAATTAAGTTTATAATTCGCTCTTTCATCTCTTTAGCTGCTTTATTAGTAAAAGTAATAGCTAAAATATTGTACGGATCTACATTTTTTTCTTTTATTAAATAAGCAATTCTTGTAGTTAATACTTTAGTTTTACCTGATCCAGCACCTGCAAGTACTAAAAGAGGGCCTTCAGTAATTTTTACTGCTTCTAGTTGTCTATCATTTAAATTATCTAACATGATTTTTCTCCTTTTTGTTAACTAAGCAAGGTCTAAAATACTCTTTTAAAGGTTCTATATTACATGTTGTATCAGCTATTCTAATTGCCATAATATATCCTTCTTTATCTGTTATTTTATCATAATCAAGTTCATATTCACCAAAATCAATTACTTCGTTTATTTTTAAAACATATTGTCTTAAAAATTCTCTTAAAGTTCTACCATTACCTTCACGGAATGGATGTATAACATCTAAATCAGAATAATACTTAGCTAAAAAAGTTATTATATCTTCTTCATTTGATATATTATATAAATCAATGTTTGCTTTTTTTAAAGTGGTTGTTAATTCAGAATGGATATATTGTGGTAAGCAAAAAGGAAAAGATTTTTTTATGTTTTCTGATCTAACCTGTCCAGCAAATTCATATATACCATTAAATAAGTATTTATGAATTGAATAATAATGTTCTGTATCAAAATTACCAGTTATTCCCTTCATATATAGATCAGCAAGTTTTACTGTAGTTATAATTCTCTCAGCCTTATCTAATTCTTCTTGATTCGTAATATTTAATTTATTAACTAATACATCATTTTCTGTATATTTTGATTTATAATCTAATACCTCATTTAGTCTTGTCATTTTTATCACCTAATCTTTTCATTATGTCACTTATAAGCATCATTATACTGTTATCATTATCTTGAATTACCTTTTTAACTTCTTCAAGTTCCTCTGGTGATAGTTCTAAGTCTTCTATTTTATTAGTAGCCATAGCATACATTAAAGCTGCTTCAGCTAATTTTTTATCATCCATAAATCCTCCTATATATTATCGATAAAATCTTCTATTAATTTTATCATTTTATTATTATTTGATTTATATTTTACTTCCTCAAAACTATCTATCTCTTCTAGTGCTTTAGTAAGCTCTCTTTTGTTGATTGCACTTTTTATATATCCAAGGCGACTGAATTCTTCAACAATTTCAAGCTGATGATCATTTACGTGTTCACCATACCTAGAAAGTCTTGGTACAGCTATTACTTTTTTACCATGTTTTAAAGCAGATATAATTGATCCAACACCACCATGTGTTATTACTAAATCAGCTTCTTTTATTAGTTTATTAAATTTTGTATTTGGAATTAAATCTAATATTTCCATATAATTACTTTTATATTTTGTTTGGCCTGCCTGAACTATTACTTCACCTTTGATAAGACCTTTTTTAATCTCATCTTCTACCATTTTAAGCAGACGTGTAAACTCTTTATCTTGAGTACCTAATATTACAAGTGTCAAAATATCCAACCTCCATATACTGCTTTAGGATATAACTCTAACATACTCTCCCATTGTACAATGAATAAATCAGCAAATTTATATAAAATTCTTCCTGTTATTGTTTTAGTTTTAATATTTGCGAATGTCTCTATATAAATTACTTTTTTTCTAAATAATTTAGCTAATATACACATTGGTACAGCTGTATGAGCACCTGTAGATACAACAACATCTGGTCTTATTTTTAAAAAGTAATAAAAGTTAATAAATATATTAGCTAGAACAACAAATATATATCTTATTTTTTTATGACGTGTTCCATACATTACAAAGTGTACTTTGCCTGGATACTCTTCTTTAAGTGAATTATTAGATTTAGTTTTTTCAGTTATAATTGTATAATCATACTTTTTAAACATTTTTTTTAGTTCTAATAATTCAGTTAAATGTCCACCTGTACTAGATATGAATAAAACTTTTTTCATAACTCACCTACTTTATTATTTTAAGCCACTCTTCTTTTACTTTAGTCTCACTATACTCTAGTGACTTTTTATATCCATTAGCACCCATTATAATTCTTCTATTTTGATTAGAGAGTAACTCACATATTTTTCTTGCCATAGCTTCTTTATCTCTATCAGCTACTAAAAAACCATCCCAATTATTACTGATAAGCTCTCTAGCTCCTCTAGCAGAGGAAAATGCAACTGTTGGTATACCAAATGAGAATGCTTCAAGTAAAACTATACCAAATGATTCAGTTAATGATGACATTACATATACACTTGATTTAGAAAGAATAGAATTAATATATTCTTTATCTCTAAATCCATGTAATTTAATATTATCTTCAAGCATATATCCTTTTATCTTATTATTTATTGCTTCTTTTTCTTCTCCATCACCAATTATATTTAAAATAGCATCTGGATATTTTTTTACGACTATATTCATTACATCTATTAAATCTAGGTATCCTTTTTCGCTTGATAATCTACCTACTGATACAATGTTATGATTATCTACTTCTGATACTCTATTTGGATAATAATCTAGAGCATTTGGAATATATATACATTTTATATTTGGAAGTAATTTTTGATAGTCTTCTGTTAACTCTTTTGAAGGCAATATAAAGTAATCTAAATTACTTACTGATTTAACTATTTTATTTATATATTTTTGATTATCATTATGGTCATTATGCTCCCAACCTATTTTTATAGAATCTTTTCTACCATATTTACCTAACCATTCATTATGAATATCTCTAGTTGATATTATATAGTCACTATCACAATTTTTAATAGCATCTATCATTAAAGATTTTTTATCTTTTAAAATCTTTCTTGCTTTTATTAATTCTTTTACTAAACTAACTAATTTAAAACTTTTTAAAGATTCTTTTATCTCTTTCTTATTAGGACCTTTATCCATTAAATAAGTTATTTTAACATTACTATCTATATCAAAACCAGGTTTTTCATATAGTTTATATGTTGATATTATATTTACTTCAAAGTTAGAAGATAAAATATTAGCTAAAGATGAAATACACTTTTCAATACCACCATATCCTAGATGAAGCGCTAAAATTGTTACTTTCTTCATGCTTATCACCTTCCTTTAATATTATATCATAAATAAGCTATTATTTATATTTAAATACTTTCCTTTACACATATTAATTCAATATATAAGATGTCTTATATATTCTATCATCACTAGAATATTCTATTACATAATCATTACCTTTTTTTGTAATAATAATTCCTATTGTCTTATCTTGATTAGGTAGTTTTAAATTTTTATCTATATAGTTCATATAAACCTGTATTTGACCTAAATGTTCTTTTTTTAGTTCAGTTACTTTTAATTCTACTACAACATAACAGTTATATATAAAATTATAAAGAAGTATATCTATGTAATTATATCTATTTCCAATTTTAATTTTATACTCACTTCCTATATATGAAAAACCAATTCCTAGTTCTTTTAAGAAACTGTCTAAATCTTCTAAAATAAGTTGCTTAAGAATTTTCTCACTTACAATTTCTCTTCCATTACTACTTATTACAATTGGATTTTTAATTAAATCTTGTATTTCTAATTTATTCTTTTCTATTATTTTTTCTTTAGTACTACTAGGAAGTCTTTCAAATTCCTTATTTTTTATTTTTTCTCTTAGTTCTCTAATTGATAAGTTGTTTTGTTCTACTAATTTAATATAATAATTAATCTTATTTAAATCTTTAATTGGCAAAAGTTCAACATAATGGCCATATGTCAATTGTTGCGACAGTGTCGCAAGTTTTAAAGAAAGTGTATAAAATTTTTTCATTCTAGTCAAAGATGTAAAAGTATATCCTTTTCCAAGTTCCGCAGTTAATTTATGAGAGTAATCTTTTATTATTCCTTCACCATAGTGTTTACCAGCATCGTTTAATAGTTTCCCTACATTATAATAAGTCATTAAATCCGATTTATTTTTACTATAGTCTTTAACTTTTTTATATATTTCATTATTAATTAATTCCTGTTTTATTTCATTATAAAAGTTCATATAATTCATCTAGAGTGCCATTTACTATAATGTATAGAATTTTTATATTCAAGACTTTTCATGCGACAAATTACGACAATAATTAATACACCAGCTTATATATTATCAAGACATGATGTAGATTAAACATTATGTCTTTTTCTTTTTTATATTTTATTGTATAATTATACTAGGTGAGAATATGAGAAAGGTCATTAAAGGTGGAATAGTAATCACAATGGATGAAAAAAAACTTGAAAAGTTTGAAAAATTAGACATTGTAATTGAAGATAATGTAATTAAAGATTTAACAGTTGACTATCATGGAAATGCTGATGTTATTATTGATGCATCTAATAAAGTAGTTATGCCAGGTTTAATTAATGCACATACTCATTTAGGTATGAGTTTATTTAGAGCCACTAATGATGAGTTAACACTTAATGATTGGCTAAATAAAAAAATATGGCCAATAGAAGCTAATATGACAGATGAAGATGTATATTATGCTACTTTATTTTCTATACTTGAAATGTTAGAATCAGGAACAACTTGTTCTAATAACATGTATTTTTCATCACCTGCAGCTATTAATGCAGTTGTTCAAACAAAAGTTAGAAGTGTATTTTCTGAATGTTTAATGGATAATGATGATAGAGGTAAAGAAAGAATTGATATATTTAAAAAATTATATGAGAAATATAAAGATAATGATTTAATTAGTTTTATGGTTGCTCCTCATTCTATGTATACTTGTTCAAAAAAATACTTAAAAGAATGTAGTGAACTTGCTCTATCTTATAATGTTCCAGTACATATTCACTTCTCAGAAAATGAAGAAGAAGTTAAAACAATTAAAAAGGAATATCATATGGATCCTGTTAAAGCACTTGATAAAGTTGGACTTCTTAAAAACAAACTAGTACTTGCTCATGGAACATTTATATCAGATAAAGGTTTAAAATTATTAAATAAAAAGAATGTTAGTATATGTCACAATCCTATTAGTAATTTAAATCTAGGATGTGGTATAGCTGATATAGATAAGTATAATAATACATTAAATATTTGCTTAGGTACTGATGGACAAGGCAGTGGTAATAATTTAAATATGTTTTATCATATGTCGGTAGTAGATTTACTTCAAAAAGGATTACATAAAAATCCATTATCAATGAATTCTTATGATGTTCTTAAGATGGCTACTATTAATGGAGCTTATGCACTAGGACTTGAAGATAAAATAGGTAGTATTGAAATTGGTAAATTAGCCGATATTATTATACTTGATATGAATACTATTAACTCATATCCAGGTGATGATATAATAAATAACATAGTTCATAATACTGAAGTTGTTAATGTAGATACAGTTATGATTAATGGAGAATTATTAATTCAAAATCATAAGCTATTAATTAACCTAAGTAAAGATGCTTTAAAAGATAAATTAAAAGAAATAGAAAATAGATTAATGAAATAAAAAAAGAACAATTTAATTGTTCTTTTTTTATTTAACACACACTTTCTTAAGATTACTTTAAATATACTATTTGATAACTTAAACCATGCTTACATCTATATGAAGTAACAGTAAAAGAATTGATGCTTTTATCAGAAATATATGCACCAGAAGATGCATATGAATCTTCACCGGCTGATACATTATCTGCATTAGCATTTAGTATTACAAAATAATTAAGATTACCTATATTATGAGTAACAGTTGATGAACCAGTTGTATTCGTTCCATATATAACTCCTATAAAATCAGGATTAAACTCTATTATTTGATAGCTAAATCCATTATTATTTTGGGAATCTATAGTAAATGAAGTACTTGTTTTAGCTGATACATATGCACCACCGCTTTCATATGCATCACGACCAGATCCATAATGCT
Source organism: uncultured Muribaculaceae bacterium (assembly GCA_964518415.1). Lineage (GTDB taxonomy): Bacteria > Bacillota_I > Bacilli_A > RF39 > UBA660 > CAJOJO01. Next base: position 5,465 of record CAZFGE010000023.1, on the reverse strand, counting down.
TATTATTAGCATTAAGCAAAACAATATAACTAGACATTGTATGTGGTAAAGTTATTTTGCCTTTTCCAGTGCCATAATATATATTATTTATGATATTTTGACTAGCCGCAGGACATGATGAGCAAGAAACGGATCCACCACTATAATATCCTGATGAAATACTAGTTGAGCTACCAGGATTTATAGATTTAGATATATTTCCTCTAGTAGCTATACTATCCAATTTATCTATTACTGAGGATAATGAACTTCCATTAGCACTCACTGCTTTTGCTATATCTGTATTTTTTAAATTGGTTAAAGCACTACCACTTGTACTTTTTAAATTATCTAGTGCTGCTTTAACTGTTGATACATTCCATGATGTATCACTTGGAGTATAATTTACTTCATCAGATGAATAAAAATAGTTTGTTACAGCATATACTGATACACTTCCCAATAGTAACCCTGCAACAATTCCTAATATAAACTTTTTCATTCTATCCCTACTTTCTATCTATTCTTATTATATAATATACCCCCCCCGGTCAAGATTTTTCTAAATTTTAATATTTTAGTTTCATCATCAAATTAATTTTAAAAACATATTAGGTGATTCCATGAAAAATAGACTACGTGATTTAAGAGAAGATAATGACTTAACACAAAAAGAACTAAGTAAAATACTTCATATAACACAAGTTGCATACTCATACTACGAAATTGGAAAAAGAAGCATACCTATTGATATACTAATTAAACTGGCTGATTATTATAACGTTAGTATTGACTATATTTACTATAGAACTAATGAAAAGAATATACAAAAAAAGATATCTACTTAGATATCTTTTTAAAATTTCCAAACGTCATCGTCATCATCATCTACATTAGATAATTCATCATTTAATTTATCAATTGTTGGAAGTTTAAAGTCTTCATCAGCAACTCCATCAAATGTAATATTATCATTATCAACAAATCTATCTTCTTCTATAGGAGTTGATTCAGTTTTAGTCCATTCACTATCAGTAACTGTATCAACTGGTGTTTCATCAGCATCAAAAGATACGCCTACTTCTTCATTACTTGTAGGTTCAATTGTACTCCATGAATCATCTGAATCAATAGATGGTTCAATAATATCATTTGATTGATCAACTAATGGTTCTTCTTCAACAGCGCCATTAGTAGAAACATCTACTTCAGGAGTTTCTACTTCATTAGTATTAACTTCTTCTTCAGGAGTTTCTACTACTTCTTCAACCGGTGTTTCTACAGTTTCAAATGAAGGTTCAACTGAATCATTAGTCTTTACATCAACACCTTCAAATAATTCATCCGGAACATCCTCAAAGTTATCATAAGAGTCATTATTAACAACTGGAACTGGTTTAACATCTTCCATAACAGGAGTATCTGGAATATCATTAAACATATCCATATTTGATAAATCTTCCATATCATTAACAGTAGGTTCTAGATCAGATGGTGTATCAAATTCTTCTACAACATCATTTTTTTCTTTTTTTGTTTTCTTTTCTACTGGTTCTGCTTTTGTATATTTTTTATCAGCAAAATATCCAATAATAGTCATTAAGACAATAACTACGCCTAAAATAATAGCCACATAGTTTTCACTTATAAAAGTCATATAATCCATATATAACTCTCCCTTCTACTCTTCTACTATATAATATAGCATTTTTAAATCTTTTTACAATATTTTTTTATTGTTCTAAGTAATCTTCACCTTTAAAAGGTTCTGTAAAAAGTAAATTTGGATAATTTTGTTGTCTTAACACCTCATATACCATAATTGCTACTGAATTAGATAAGTTAAGTGCTCTTATATTATCATTCATAGGAATTCTCATACAATGTTCTAAATCTTGTTTTAATATTTCTTTTGGAATACCAGTAGACTCTTTACCAAATACAAGATATATATTTTCATTTGTATTAGAGTAATCAAAAGAAGTATGAGGTTTTTTACCATATCTTGTTAAATAGTAAAAAGTACCTTTATTTTCTTTTAAGAATTCCTCATAATTAGGATAAACCTTATATTCGCATTTATCTATATAATTAACACCGCTTCTTTTAATACTTTTCTCATCTAATTTAAAGCCTAGAGGTTCTATTAAATGAAGCTTAACACCAGTTCCAGCACATGTTCTCATAATATTTCCTGTATTACCTGGAATTTCTGGTTCATATAGTACTACATTTATCACATTATTCACCATAAAAATTACTTATATAATCATTAGTTAATTTAACATTTTTTTCATTAAAATTAATTACTTTACTTAATTTAGCATCCCTAAATATAACTAAAGTATTTGATTTAAGTAATTCCCTATCTACATTATATTTTTTAGAAAATTCAGTATAAAATGATTCATCTAATCCGGATAGATTTAAAAATACAACATATTCTTTTTTATCATTTTTAGTTATTATTGATTCAAAATCACGATCAATTTTTTTGTTTGTTAATTCTCTATCAGTCATATAAATCATAATATCATGAGCTTCTACTACATAATTATCTATCTCATCTTTATTTATAACTGATAAGCTATTTAAATAGTTTTTATTCTTTAAATCAACACTATCTCTATATATATTAGCGCTTATAAAAGTTAATAAGATAGTCACAATCATTATAATAACAGCTATTACATAATTTTTAACTGGTACTTTTCTCATAATTTATCACCTCTAATAGTTTTCTACAGAATTATCAATATCATCTATTGTAACAACTGGAAGAACAATATTTTCTTCCATACTAAGTTGACTAAATTTTTCTCTAAATGCTGAAAGCTCTTTTACTATGCTATCAGGATATATTCTTTTACTATTTTTAATAGCATTATAAACATCAAGTACATTTACCTCATGTCTATTTTGAAATAAAGCTTCACTGAATGCATTTTGTAAAACTGAAAAAGCAACATCAGGATACATTGCAGATAAGCCATATACTCTTTTAAATTCACTTGTTGCATTTACAATTGCTTCTATTAACATAGTAGTTACATATTCATTATATTTAAACTTACATCCTGTTTGATGTTCATATTTAGGTAAGCTTCCATAAAGTATTTTAACAGTTGTCTCAATACTAGGTTCTTCAACATCAATTCTCTCAAAACGTCTAACAAATGCTCTATCACGAATAACATATCTTTCATATTCTTCAGTAGTAGTCGCACCTATTGCTTTAATATCTCCTCTATCAAGTCCAGGTTTTAATATATTAGCTAAATCCATAGGATTATCGCTTGATGCACCCATTAATGTATGAACTTCATCTATAAATATAATTGTTTTAGTTGTATTTTTTAATTCTTTAACAAGAAGCTGAATAATTAATTCTTCCTTACCATTTAAATTAATTTTACCAAGTAGTGATGTAGAATTTATTTTAATAATTCTATATCCTTTTAAAGCATCAGGAACTAGATCTTTATTTATTAAATAAGCTAATCCTTCTACAATTGCTGTTTTACCAATACCAGGTTTACCAACAAGTAATCCTGATTTTTCAGGTGTTAATAAAACCATAATTAATTTTTTTATTTCGGATTCTCTTGCTATAGCTGGATTAGTAACATATTCCTTTTTTGTTAAATCTTCTCCATAAGAAGACAAAACACTGAATTCTTCCATATCGATTATTTCATCCATGTTATGCCTCCTTAATAACTTTTATATCATTTAAAAATTCAAGTAATTCATCTTCTGTTTTATCACCAACAAGTTTATATTCTGCACCCAAATACTTTCCTTTATCTATCAAAACTAAACTTGGAGTACCTGTTACAAAAGTTTTATTTTTAAATATTGCATATTCTTCTTCTGATAAACTTCTTAAATCAATTCCATATACTTTTAGATTCATATTTGTAATAACATTTTCAAAAGTAGGTTTGAATGCCTCACAATGAGTGCATCCCTCTTGCCATACAAATAACAAAAATGTTTCTTTATTATCTATTTTTTTCTTATATTCATCAAATTTAATATTTTGATATGTTTTAGCTCCTTTTTCTAAATATGCTTTATTAGTTACATATCCTTTATATGATTTTGTACAACCTGTAAATAATAATATACAAGCTAATGTCATTAATACTCTCTTCATTTTATCACCCACTATATTATACAATAAAATGCTTAATAAATAAAGAAAAAAACTCTAAGTTACCTTAAAGTTATTTATATATTATCATTTGACCTTCGCTTAAATATAACATATCATTGGTGCTTAACAATTCATCTATATTTTTATTTAATGCTTGCGCAACTGAAAAAATAGTGTCTCCTTTTTTAGTTATATAGTAATTATAATTATTATTTGGAATTAGAATTTCTTGATTAGGATATATGAATTCTTCATCAGCTAAGCCATTTATATCAATTATAAGATTTGGATCAACATTATATTTTAAACTAATAGATGATATAGTATCACCTGTCTTAACAATATAAGTTATATATCTATCATCAACATAAGGAACAATCAAAAATGACCCTGGAAGAAGTGAAACATCTCCTATTATTCCATTTATTTTTTTTAAATTATCAACTGATGTATTTAATTTGTTTGCAATTGTATCAAGTGTTTCTCCCATTTCAACTTGATATATTTTATACATTTTAATCACCTCAAAGTATTATATGAAAAAAAGATAAGATTGTTCTTATCTTGTAATTCCAAATTTAAGTGATTTATTAAAAGCAGCTTCATCATATTTAACAAGTACTTTAACACCTGTTAAATCAGAATAAAATTTAATATAATTAGAATCTCTATATATTATATAGTCATTATCATAAAGAATTAAATCAATATTATTAGTTGTAAATAAATAAACTTTATTAGAATCTTGTACATTAACTTTATAAGCATCAAATTTGTTATTATTCTTTTTATAAATATATTTAAATCCTGAATTAGTAAGTCCAAAAGTATCTACTCTTGCATACTCTGTATCATCATAATATTTAAACAACATTTTTTTACTTAAAGCATCATAAAAGTTAACATTCTCCCAATTACCATTGTTATAATATTTAATTCCTTTTTTTTCATTTCCAACAATTCTTATATATCTATCTTTTATATTAATTTCATACTCAAGTTTATTTGTTGGATCAAGTAAATAAATTGAATTATCAATACTACCCATTATATAAGAATACATTGATATTTTATTATTTGAAATCAAAGAAGACTTTTTACCAGTTTTCAGATTAATAACATAGAATTTGTGAAAATCATATTCTTCATTATAATCAGCTACAATGTAATAATCCTTAGTAAAAGCACTTATTTCTTTTTTATATTTATCTTCTTTAAATAGTTCTATATTTTTAAATCCTTTTTTATTAATAAGATATATTCCTTTATAATTTTCTAAGCCTAGTTTTAATGAATCAAAATTATCATAAACTGTTAAATACTCATC
>CAZFGE010000022.1:0-12263 GCA_964518415.1 uncultured Muribaculaceae bacterium | reverse complement strand
ACTTATCATGAATGAAAAAATCGAAACTACTGAAACTAGAGCTAAAGAAGCACGTAAGTTCATTGATAAAATGATCACTTATGGTAAAAAAGGTGACTTAGTTTCAAGAAGAAAAGCATTAGCTTTCATGCAAAATGATAAAGTTGCTACTAAAAAAGTTTTTGATGACTTAGCAAAACGTTTTGCTAACAGAAATGGTGGATATACAAGAATTCTTAAATTAGATGAACGTAGAGGCGATGACGCTTTAATGGTTATCTTAGAATTAGTTGAAGAGGATGCTAAATAAGCATCCTTTTTTATTGATTATTCAATTCTAATAATGGTATAATATATATGTAGTAAAGTAAGGATGTGGTTTTATGAAAAAAGGATTCACACTTGTTGAATTACTTGCTGTAATTGTAGTGATTGCAATAGTATCACTTGTAGCCATCCCTAAACTAACTAATGTTATGAATACATCTAGGAAAAATGCAGCTGTTGTTAGTGCGGGTAATTATATACATGCTGTTGAGACAATGAAGATGATTAATGACTTATCAAGTGAAAGCGAAATAGATGATGGCATATATGAAGTTGGATCTTTAAATGTTAAAGTTAAAGGAACTAGACCTAAAAAAGGTGTTATTAAAGTACAAAATGGTAAAGTGGTTGATGCAAAATTTTGTATTAATGATTATTCCATTGATTATAACAATGATATAGCATCATTGTCTGATAATAATTATTGTGATAACTTATCAGGTAATGTAGTAGTTTATGAAAACGATGTTGCATTATCTTCAACTAAAACAAGTAATATGTTAAAAACATATACGATTGATACTAATAATAATTCTACTGTAACATGTTTAGGTGGTGCAGTTCCAATTGTTTCTGGAAATCAATTAGCAATTATTCCTTCAAAAGAAAATGTACAATGCTATGTTGGAAATAATTTAGCTTATGCGTTTGATCATGCTGACAAAACAAAGACAACAATTGAAGTTTTTAAAGATAATGAAAGTACTAAGAGTGCAACTATTAATGATTATAAGAATATTGTATTAAATATGCATAATTATAATTCTACATTTAATAATGCAGAAGATAAATTTGCAATTAATGTTGCTGGTAAACTTATAATTAATTCTGATGATGGCAGTTTAGTTACTAATCATGTATTGTTTTATATTAATACGACTGGTGATTTACAACTTAATGGTGGTAAATATTTGACAACTTCATTAGAAAACAATGTTAAAAATACTAATTTAATATATAACTTAGGAAATATAACTATAAATAAAGCAGATATATCATCCAAAGCTAAGATACTTCCTATTTATAATAATTCTAATTTAGTAATAAATGATGGTAATTTTACATCAGAACTTACATCTGTTATTTCAACATTTAATGGTACTACGACTATAAATAATGGTACATTTACATCAAATGCTGAGTGGTCATCTGTTATAACTTCACAATCTGTTGGTAATGTTATAATAAATGGAGGTACTTTTAAAGCTTTAGGAACAAATCATGCACTTAGAGTATATGGTGAAAACGCTAAGATGACTGTTAATAATGCAAATGCATATTCCGAAGCAGGACAAGCATTAAATGTAGAAAATGGTACTTTGATTGTTAATAATGTTTATGCTAGGAGTAATAAAACATATACTTTAAAATCATATGGTAAAGCTAATTTAAAACTTATGGGTGGTGTTTTTATTAGTGATGAAAATAATGCATTTTTCTTATTAGGAGATAGCAATAATGAAATTGAACAAAAAAAGCCTATATATATATCTACTTTAAATAAAGTTGATGGTGGAAAAACCGCCTTTGTTTGTCAATCAACAAAGAAGATAGTAATAAAAGCAGATAAGGCTGATAAATGTACAAATAATTATAAAGATACAAAAAAAGGTCTTTGTGTATATGCCGAAGGAAATAAAGACTATACATCAAATTTATCTCAAATTGCTTTAGCTAATTACACTGCATCTACAGTATCAATTGATGGTGGAACATATTTTGGAGGATATATTGGAATTCAAAATGGTTCTTCAGGTATTATAAATATTAAAAATGCAGAAGTTAAATCAGTAAATAGAGATATATATAATAATTCAGGAAAAATTTATATGTGTAATTCTACATTGGATCCAATAGAGCATGGTGAAATTGCTGGTGGGGATAATTCAAAATATTTTTATAAAAATATAATTATAAATGGAAAAGATAAAGTTAAAAGTGTATCTGCAGGTACAGTTGATCCAAATTATTCTGGTAATTGTAATGAAGGGTTAGAAAACTAACTCTTTTTCATTTACACTTTTCTTTACGTATTTGTTTGATTAGGTGCCACTAACAATGTTATAATGTATATGTATTTAAAATAAGGATGTGGTTTTATGAAGAAAGGATTCACTTTAATTGAACTTCTAGCAGTAATAGTGGTTCTAGCAGTAGTCTCACTTATAGCCATTCCGCAAACATCTAGAGTAATAAAACGCGCAAATTTAAATGCGGCTATGCTTGGAGCTGAAAGTTATGCAAATGCGGTTGAGTTATATTCTATAACTAGTGAATTAAAAGGACTTGGTAGTGTTAAAGATGGAATATATGAAATAGGAAGTCTAAATATAAATGTTAAAGGTAAAGCACCTAAAAGTGGTGTATTTACAGTAAAAGCTGGTAAAGTAGTTGATGCAAAACTTTGTGTTAATGACTATTCTGTTGATGTAAAAAACAATCATGCTAAAATATCTGATAATGATTATTGTACGGGTTCAAAATATACAGTAAGAGTATATAGTGATAGCAAAGCAATAAATACTTCTACTGATCAAAAGAAATTTACAATTGATAAGGAAAATAAGGTGGCTATTGTATGTAATAATGGTGCAACACCAATTGTTAATGGTGATACTTTATATGTTATGCCTGCAAAAGAAAATGCAACATGCTTTATAACTAACACTTTATATGATGCAGTTAGCTATTCTGATAAAACAAAATCAATTATTGAAGTTATTAATGATAGTGTTGAAAGTACTTATTGGGCAATAAATGATTATAAAGATATAACACTTAATTTAAATGGTCATAAATTTCAATACAATGCTGAAAGTTTAAAAAATGTTGGATATGTAAATGGTAAGTTAACAATTAATGGTGATAAAGATTCATTAATTGAATCATCAGACAATTTATTTAATATTTCTGCAACTGGAACATTAGTTATAAATGATGGTAATTATAAATCACTTAGTGATGCTGAAAAACCAGTTAGTACATTATTTATTGCCAATTCAGGTGATTTAACAATTAATGATGGAAATTTTGAAGCTATTAATATGACTATAGTTTATTCATCAGGACATTCAGTAATTAATGATGGTAAATTTTATTCAGATAGATTATCAAGTGTTATTTCAGCAAAAAATGATTTAATAATAAATGGAGGAGAATTTATTTCTAATTCTCAAAATTCTACAACAGTTGCTGCTTCAACATCAGGTAATGTTACAATTAATAATGCTAATGTTAAAGCAATTGGGTCTACTAATAAAGCACTTGTAGCATATGGAAAAGACGCCAAAATGACGGTTAATAATGCAAAAGTACATGCGGTATCAAATGCTATTGCTTCTCAGGATGGTACTTTAGTAATTAATAATGTGTATTCTGAATCAGAAACTAACAATGCTTTATATACTAGTGGATCTGATAAAACATCTACAATCGTTCATGGAGGAGTTTTTATCAGTAATAAATCATATGCTATTACTTTATCTGGTGCTGGTAGTTTTGCAATTGATCAAAAGAATAAGCCTGTATATATATCAATGAAATCACTAAATAGTGATAAGGCAGCATTTGGTAATTCATCTACAGGTAAAATTATTATTAAAGGTTCTAAAGCAGATAAATGTACAAGTAATTATAAAGATACTAAAACTGGACTATGTATTTATTCTGAAGGAAATAGAGAATTTAAAACAGCTTATGGTGGAAAAGCCATTGCAAGTTATACAAAAAGTGTTATTAATATAGATGGTGGAACATATTATGGAGGTTATATTGCTATTCATAATTCAAGCGCTGGAATATTAAATATTAAAAATGCAGAAATATTATCTGATAATACTGCAATATACAATTGGGCTGGTTCTATTTATGTATGCGCTTCTACTGCAAAAAGTGGCATAACATTTAATGGTGGACCTGATTCAACAATTAGTTATAATAATTTAAATGCTATTGGATTTGATGCACCAAGAAGTTATTCACAAGGTACAATTAATGCATCTTATGCCGGAAGTTGTAATGAAGAGTTAGCTAGCTAACTCTTTTTTTAATATTTAGTATTGACAAATAATGGTAATGTGTTAAAATATTAGACATTATTTACGAAAAGGGGAATTATATGAACTACTTAGAAATTGAACAATTAGTATATGAAGATGAAATTGAACAATTAAATAATTTAAATAATGTTAATTCTAAATTAATAGAATTAGAAAAAAACAAGGAATTTAGAAAGGATTATTTTGGTAATGATTTATCAAAGTATAATTCAGATACATTAAATAAGTTAAGAAAAAATTATCAAAATGAATTAGCTAAGATTGATAGATTGGAATTATTGTTTAATATACTTAATAATTTACCACTTAATTTAGATAAATTGAGTAATATGATTGATGATGCAGAAGTAAGCGCTAAAATAAAAAAAGAAGAATTACAAAGTTTTAAACAAGACTTAGCTTATTTATTGTATTTAAATGAAATAAGTAAAGCAGAAGCAATTAAACGTGGTTTTAGTTTAAAAGAAATAAATAGAATGAGAAGAAAATGTCTACGTGAAAAAGAACTTGCTTATGAGTCATATTTAAATAGTAATGATTTAGATACAGAGAATGTTAAAGTAAAAAGATACTAATGTATCTTTTTTTGTTCGACAATTGTTTTTAAATTCTTTACTTTTTAATATATTTTTAATATAATTAAAGTGGTGATAATATGAAGGCACTTGTAACAGGAGCATCTAGTGGAATTGGTAGGGATATTGCTATTGCTTTATCTGAAATGGGATACGATTTAATACTAGTTGCAAGAAGAAAAACAAAACTTGAACAATTAAAAAAACAATTACCTGGTAAGACTACAACAATTGTAATGGACTTATCTTCAACTGCAAATTGTATGAAGTTATATGATAAAGTTAAAAAAGAAGATATTGAGGTTGTAGTTAATAATGCTGGATTTGGTTTATTTGGTGAATTTGATAAAACAAATTTAGATAAAGAACTAGATATGATTGATACAAACATAAAAGCTGTACATATTCTAACAAAACTTTTCTTAAAAGATTTTAAAGAAAAAGATTCTGGATATATACTTAATGTAGCATCTTCGGCTGGTTTTTTATCAGGGCCATTAATGGCAACATACTATGCAACTAAAGGTTATGTTTTAAAACTAACTGAAGCAATTTATGAAGAACTTAGAAGAGATGGCTCTAATGTATATATTGGTGCTTTATGTCCAGGACCAGTTGATACAGAATTTAATAAAGTTGCTAAAGTTAAATTTAGTATGAAGCCTATGACAAGTGAGAAAGTTGCTGAATACGCTGTAGATCAAATGTTAAAGAAAAAAACTATTATAATTCCAGGTTTTAAAACGAAATTTGTTAGACTTTCTGGATTACTTCCAAGAAAGTTACTTTTAAGACTAAATTATAATGTTCAAAAGAAGAAGGACTAATTATGAATAATAAAGGTTTAACTCTTGTCGAAGTAATTGCAGTTTTAGTTATTTTATCTATCATTGCTTTAATTGTTACTCCAAACGTTACTAATAGTGTTGCTGATTATAAAGAAAGAACATTAGAGACACAATTAAGTAGTGTCAAAGGAGCATTAAAAAACTGGACTGCAGATAATATTAATAAAGTTACTTGTAGTGATGGTAATACAGCTTTATATGTTACACTAAAAAAACTTCAAGATGATGCATACTTGGATTATGAGATAAAGAATCCATATGGAGGTTATTTAGATGATTCAGATGCCTTTGGATTAGTTTCTTGTAAAGTAGTAGAAGATGAAACAAAGAAAGTAGAAACTAATTATATGTACAATTATGGAAGTTTTCTTGATATAGATGATTATGTTAAAAAAATGGCAATAGAATATGTAAAAAACAATTCTAATTCAACAAGTAATGTTACAGTAGCAACTTTAAAAAATAATGGTTATATATATACAACAATTACAAAACTTGATGGTTCAGTATTGACTATTCCTTCTCAAACTGTTCATGTTAAAGTTGAGACAATTGAAGAAGGAAAATTTAAGTATACTGCAACATTTAACTAGAATATTTATTCTAGTTTTTTTATTTACTAAAGTGTTGAGTAAATGGTATAATTATAATGTTGTAAAATAAGGAAGTGAGATATGTGAAAAAAGGTTTTACTTTAATAGAATTACTTGCTGTAATAGTAATACTTGCTATTATATCTTTAATAGCTATTCCTAAAATGGCAAAAATTATAGATAATACAAAAGAACAAGCTAATTTAAGAAGCTTAGAAGGTCATATAAGTGATATGGATTATAGTATGGCACGTGATATTATGAGTAATAGCTATTCAAATGGTTCTTATTCTTTTAGTGATTTTAATTTTTCTAAATTTCCTATAAAAGATAAAATAAGATGCTCTTCATATGAAGTTGAAAATGGAAGAGTAAAAAATGCTGATGGCTGTAATGTAAATGGAAAGCTTTATTGCTTTAGAGATTCTGTTGCTACAACATGTGATGCATCAGGATTAGATAATGAAGTTTTAAGTAGAGTTAATAGAATTAGAACAACCTCTAATACAGATATTAGTGGAAGAAAAGGGCCTATTTATTATGTCTCAAATTCAGGTAGTGATTCGAATGACGGTTTAAGTGAGTCTACTCCGTTTAAAACAATGGACTATGTAACCAAGTTAATGTATAACAAAACAATTCCAGATGGCTCTACAATTTTATTTAAAGATGGTGATACTTTTAGAGGTAGATTAAATCTTTGGGCAAGTGATATTTTAGTAGGATCATATGGTGATATAAAAAAAGGAAAACCTACTTTAATGCGTTCTAGATATGATGGAGCTAAAGAAGGTAAGTGGGTTGAAGTTAAAAAGAACATTTGGAAATATACATTAAACAATAGTGACAAAGTATTTGATTATAACGTTGGAACATTGTGGATGTTCTGTAATAAAGATAATAAAAATTGTTCAAAATCAATGAATACTATTGATAGAAAGTTTGAATACGCTCAAATGATTACAACAAATGCTGATTATGATGAGACAAATATTGAATCAAAAATAGATACTTTACTTAAAAATGATTTGGAATTCTATCATGTTGGACATCCTAGAAATCAATCTGCTTATGGTAAGGAATTATACTTGTATTCTACGAGTGATCCTGCTAAAAGATTTGATGAAATAGATTTTAATGAAGCTTTAAATGTAATCGCTTTACAAGGTCATGATTACAAAATTGATAATCTTCATATAACATTCGGAGGTAATCATGGTATTGGTTCAGGTACTATGAATAATTTTATTGTAACAAATTGTGAAATAGGTTTTATCGGTGGCGTTGTTCAAAATTATAATAACAATAAACCTACTAGATTTGGTAATGCTATTGAAATATATGGCTCTGTTGATACAAAAGATGGATATCCTGTAACAGAAGGTTTCTTAGTTGATAATAACTATATTTATCAATGTTATGATGCAGGTCCTACATTCCAATATTCAACAGATGGAATATCTCATATGGAAAGATCAAGATTTATAAATAATGTATTAGAATACAATTGGTATAATATTGAATACTGGAATTATAGTAGACTTACAAGTGGTGAAGGATATGATTACTCATATATAAAAGATTTTACAATAGAAAACAATATTATGAGATATGCAGGATATGGTATTTGTCAAACTAGACCTGATAAAAATCAATCAGGACATATTAAAACATGGTTTCATAATGATGGCGCATACAATGTAATTAAGGGTCAAATTTTAATTAAAAATAATATTTTTTCAGAACAAATGGAAAATGCATATTACTTTAGAACAAATTCAAATGTATATCCTATATTAACAGGAAATACTTTCTATGGTAATAAGAATGACTTTTTTGGATACAATAGTTCTGAAATATTACCTTCAAGACTTAAATTTAATGATGCAACACTTTCTAAATTATTCCCTAATAATAGATTTGTTGTAAAAGATAAGATGCCAGTTGAAAGTATAGTTGATACTGGAAAAACTGGTGATGTAACTTGGAAGTACGACGGTAAAAATTACACACTTGAGATTAGTGGTAGTGGTAAAATGGCTGATTATACAAGCGCAGATAAGACTCCTTGGTATAAATATAAAGACTATATTTTAAAAATTAAAGTAGGTGAAAATGTAACTAAATTAGGTAATTATGCATTTGCTGAATTAGAAAATGTAAGTGAAGTTAGAATTGATGCTAAGGCATTAGATAATCTTCCAAAAAAGGATGCTAATAATGGTACAAACTATGTTTTATATCATACAGGAAATGCATTTGGAACTACTATAGTGTTTGGCCCTAATGTAACAAAGATTCCTGATATGTTAACTCAACCTGAAGGATGGGGTGATGATAAGACAAATATAGTTAACTTTATATTTGAAGGAAACAATATTAAAGCAGTTTATCCATATGGACTTGCGCATCTTAAAAAAGATATACATGTCATTCCAGATGGTGTTGTTACTAATTCAGGTTTATCATTTGGATATGGTAAGATGTATTTACTTATACTTCCTGATACAATTACAAATATTGCAGATTGGTCAATAGGTGCTAATGAAAAGTTGGAAAAAGTTGTATTTGGACCAAGTGTAAAATCAATAGCAAAAAATACATTCTATAATGATTCTAAACTTAATACAATTGTTATACCTCATATTGAAAATACTGCATTGGCAGATGCTTCTACATTTAATAAAGTAGTTGATCATACATTAACAATCTATGGTGATTCTTCAACAGAAACATGGGTTAACAATGTTAAAACAGCATCTGGTCAAACTAATATAGTATATAAACCATTATCACAATATAAATCTAGTATTACTTCAAACACTAATATATCAGGAACTGTTGGATATAATGAATCGTTCTCATTTACTGCTAATGGAAATGTCAATGTATATTATTCTTATTCTAATTCGACTATTCATAATTCATTATCAAATCCAATAAAGGTTTCAAAAAATGGTAATACATATATAATTAATAACATTAAAAGTGATATTTATATAGAAGTTAAATAAAAAGATCATTTTGATCTTTTTTTATGGAAAAAAATAAATATTTATAATATAATAGAAAATAGTATTTTAGAGGTGGATTATGAGTAAGATAAAAAATAAATCAAAATTTGATATTATTCCTAATTCTAAAACAGTTATATTATGTACAAATAATGTGGATAAGTTAAAATTATCTGATTCTTTTATAGATAAAGATACTGATTTAATTACAACATGCGCAAAAAATATAACTAATAATTCAACTTGTGATAAATTAGTGAAGTTACTTAAAATAAAAGACTTATTTAGTTTTGAATTTGATACATTAAGTACTGGTGAAAAACAAATGATACAAGTCTGTAATATATTATTAACTGATAAGGATACTATTGTTATGGTTGATGCAATTTCTAATGTATCAAGTTTAAATAAAGAAAAAATATTTAAATTTATTAAAAAGCTTAATAAAACAATTATATATATAACAAATAATAAAGAAGATATTATGTATTTTGATAATGTAATTTTATATGATAATGAAGTTATATTAAATGAAAAATTAGATAAAGCTATTCAAATGGAAAAGGAATTTAAAAGTGTAGGATTTACTCTTCCTTTTATGAGTGAATTATCATTAAAACTAAAGTACTATAATTTAGTTGAAAAACCTATAATTTCTATGGATAGGATGGTGAATAAGTTATGGAAATAGTTATTAAAAATTTATCGTATACTTATTCAAAGGTTAATTATCAAGATAAAGAAGTTTTCAAAAAATTAAATATGAATATTAAAAATAGTGTTAATTGTATTATAGGAGCAAATGGAGTAGGTAAGACAACTTTACTTGATTTAATATCAGGTGATTTAAATTGTAACTCTATAGAACTACCTAAACGTGTTAAAATTGGATATATTAAGGGTGAACCTGAGTTTATATGTGATACAGTTAGAGAAGAATTAATATTTTCTATGATGGAACATAATTATAAAGTAAGTGAAAAAAGAATAATAGATGTATTATTAATGGTTGGATTAGATGTTGAATATATTGATAAAAAAATAAATTTGCTTTCTTTATCTAATAAAAGATTATTATCATTGGCTTGTGCCTTAATATATAATCCTAATTTAATTTTAATGGATAATTTTACAGAAGAGTTGGATGATTTTAATAAAAACAAAGTTATCAAATTAATTAAATTACTTAAAACAAAATTTAATAAAACATTTATAATAGCTTCAGATGATTTAGAATTTGTAAATAAAGTGGCGGATGAAGTATTTGTTTTATATAATAAAAAAGTTATTATACATGGTTCAAAATATGATGTTTTTAAACGTGAAGATGAACTTAAAAAATATGGAGTAGATACACCAAATATCATTAAATTTGAAAATTTGACATTAAAGAAGAAAAACATTAGACTTGGATATAGAGATGAAATTAATGATTTAATCAAAGATATATATAGACATTCTTATTAAGGAGGATAACATGAGATATTTACTTACATTTTCATATGATGGTACTTTATTCTTTGGATATCAAAAGCAAAAGAACAAAAGATCTGTTCAGGAAGAAATAGAAAAAGTATTATCTAAAATAAATAATGAGAAAACAGTTATATCTGCTAGTGGAAGAACTGATGCAGGTGTACATGCAATAAATCAAAAAGCTCATTTTGATTCTAACAAAGAATATAATCTAGATAGATTAAAGCATTCGATGAATAAGATGTTACCTGATGATATTTTTATTAAAGATATTAAGAATGTAAGTGAAAATTTTCATGCTAGATTTGATGTTGTTAAAAAAGAATATGTTTATAAGATAAATATTGGACAATATAATCCATTAGATAGAAACTATATATATCAATATAATTGGACTTTAGATGTTGATAAAATGAATAAGGCAATAAAACACTTTATTGGAAAACATAATTTTAAATCTGTTACTAAAACTATTAAAGAAGAAAAAGACTATGTTAGAACAATATATGATGCATCTGTTTCTCTTAAAGATGATATTATAACAATAAAATTTATTGGTAGCGGTTTTATGAGATATATGGTAAGAAATATGGTTGGACTTTTAATTGCTGTTGGTGAGTCAAAAATAAGTCCTACAGATATTGTTGATATATTAAATAAAGAAGA
Organism: uncultured Muribaculaceae bacterium; assembly: GCA_964518415.1. Lineage (GTDB taxonomy): Bacteria > Bacillota_I > Bacilli_A > RF39 > UBA660 > CAJOJO01. The sequence goes on along the minus strand of CAZFGE010000022.1, from coordinate 727 downwards.
TAGAGTATTTGCTAAAAAAACAGCTCCTTCTGAAGGCTTATATTTAGCAAATGTCTATTATGAGTAAAAATTGATAAAATGGCTTATTTTTCTTGACAAATTGCTTGTTTTTTAGTACAATTTAACTTGGTACATTTAATTAATCCCATCGAGATAAATATTGGGAACATTTATCTCAAAGAAATCTATTATTTAGAAAGGGAAATATTTATGAAAGATACATATATGCAAAGAAAAGAAGATGTAGTGCGTAATTGGTATGTTGTAGACGCTGAAGGACAAAATTTAGGTCGTGTAGCTGCTCAAGTATCTATGGTACTTATGGGTAAAAACAAACCAACTTATACACCACATATCGATTGTGGAGATAACGTTATTGTTATCAATGCTTCAAAAGTTAACTTAACTGGTAAAAAATTAGATAATAAAATCTATTACAACCATTCAGGTTATACTGGAGGATTAAGAGAAAGAACTGCTCGTGAAATGAAAGAAAACTATCCAGTTGAAATGATTGAAAGAGCTGTTAAAGGAATGCTTCCAAAAGGAAGACTTGGACGTCAAATGTATAAAAAATTATTTGTTTACGAAGGATCAGAACATCCACATGCTGCTCAAAAGCCTGTTGAGATGAAATTAAAATAGGAGGTAACTAAATGGCTAATAAAGTATACACTGGAACAGGTAGAAGAAAATCATCTGTTGCTCAAGTTAGAATGGTTCCTGG
>CAZFGE010000021.1:0-12317 GCA_964518415.1 uncultured Muribaculaceae bacterium | reverse complement strand
GTAGTAGCATGGTATGATAATGAATTTGGATATAGTTCTCAAATGGTTAGACTTGCTAAATATGTTGGAGAAAATATGAATAAATAAAAGAATATTTTAAATATTCTTTTATTTGTGATAAAATATAAATAGAATAATAAATGGTGATGATATGGAAAAAGCATTTACACTTGTAGAATTACTTGCAATTATAATAATCTTAGGAATAATAAGCTTAATTACAACTCCTATAATATCGGTACAAATAACTAAGTCAAAAATAAGTGCATATCGTATAAATGTTCAAAATATAATTGATGAAGCAAAAGAATATGCAACTCATAATACTAAAAGTAATGATTTCCCAAAAGATGGAATAAATTATAAAAGTCTTGGTTTAAAAATAGACAATATAAAAAGTGGGCTAATTAAAAAAAATGAATTAGGTGAGATTGAAGCTATTGATATATATAATGGTAAATATTGTGCAAGTGGAACTAAAAATAACATAATTGTTAAAAAAGTAAGCAGCGAAAATGAATGTAAAACAATAGATTATACTGGACCAGAATTAACGCTAAAACAAGTTAAAATAACTAGTAATTCTATAATGATTAATGCATATGGATATGATTCACAAACTGAGATTTATTCATATACATTTCAAATAGGAAACAATACTCCAAAAGAGATAATCACAAACAGCAAAGTAGCTAGTTATGAATTTAAAAATTTAAAGTCAAATACAGAATATGAAATTACTGTATCAGTTAAAAATAAGAATGCTTTATCTAATGATTCACAATATAAAAATAATAAAGAATCTACTACAACAACAAGAAAGATACTTGTAAAAACATTAGATATAGGAATACCAACATTTGAAATTACAAGTAATGGGTATAGTAAAACAAAGCAAGTAACTATTAACTATCCTAGTATTAATGGAATTAACGGTTATAAGTTTGATGAAAAAGATGTGATTGTCAATAATAATATAATTACTTTAGATATAACTAAAAATGGAAAAATAGAGGCATATACAAACTATAATGGAGAAATTTTAAAAAATACTTTAAATATTTATGGAATAGATGATAAAGGTCCTGAAATAATTAGTGTTGATAATCCTGATACTTGGGAAAAGACAAAAGTAATAACAGTAACTGTTAAAGATACAGGATCAGGACTACCTGAGAAAGCATGTAGTTTTGATGGTGGAAAAACTTGGACAAATTATAAAACATCAGAAGGTAAAACAATATGTAGTCAAGCATTCACTGAAAATAAAGTAATTGACTTTAAAGTAAGAGATAGAATGAATAGTATTACTGATATAGAAAGCTATTTAAATGGAAATAAAATAGTTATTAATAAAGTTGATAGAACAGCTCCTACTTGTACTTTAAAAATAACAAGTGGTACACTAGGTACAGATAAATGGTATAGAAGTAATATAGTAGTTGGAATAAGTTCGGTAAATGATGAAGCAATAGATTATAATGGTAATAAAGTAAGTGGTAGTGGTGTAGTTACAAGTGAAATATCAAATAATACAAAAGAACCATTAACTAAAACAGTTACATCTAACTTTACTAGTATAACTACAACAGTTAAATATGATGGTAGATATAAAGTAACAGGAAAAGTAACTGATAAAGCAGGAAATATTGGAACATGTACGATAGATACTAATAGAGATACTGTAGCTCCAACAACTCCAAAAATTACAAATCCAACAAATGGAAATTGGACAAGAAATAGCTTTAGTTTAACTCTTAATTCAACAGATGCATTATCAGGAATAAATAACTATCAATATAGTTATAATAATGAATCATGGACAACTTATCCATCAAGTAATAAAACATCATATACAACACCTCAGTTTACAGCTGATATAAATCAAGCTGTTTATGTAAGAAGTTGTGATAAAGCAGGTAATTGTTCTAGTTCTTCATCTACAATGATAAGAATTTTTACAAGTCATGAAAATGACCCTCATAATAACTGGTCAACAACTCGTGAGATTAAATATGGAAGCACTACTGAAAATCAAGTGTTAATAAACGGTAATTGGTATACAGTACATAAAAGGTCAGTTTCTGGTTGGTCAGATAATAGTTTTCAAGGTACTACAGTTGATGGAAATATGTCTATTCCACTTCCAAAAGGCCTAAGTTCAGCTACTTTACCTTGTTCATGGTATGGTGCAAATGCAGATAGATCATGGGGATGGATAGAAGCGAGTATTGTAGATAATACAACAGGACAAACATTGTGGAGTGGTAGATCAGGTAAAAATGAATCTGGTTCTTCTAGAGCTTATCTTACATTTAGTAGAGAACAAGCTACGCATAATATTGTCTTAAAAATGAGTGGTCGAGCACATGGTGAGGAATATAATCAAGGTGCTGCAAGTATTGGCTTAGGTACTTGTTGGTATGGCTTCTGTCAAGGTGGAGCATGGAAATTCACATATTATTAATAGTTAATAAAAAGACATCTTTATTTAAAAGATGTTTTTTTATAAAAATATAATTACAAGTAATCCAACAACTAAACAATAAATAGAAAAATAAATTAGTTTTCCACTTTTCATAATGTTATTAAACCATTTGGTTGATATAAATGTAATTATTCCACTTACTATCATAGCAATTAAATAAGTTATCCACATATTTATGTTTATATTTGCTTCCATTAAATCTTTAACTCCAAGTAACATAGTAGCTAGACTTATTGGAATGTAAAGAATAAATGAGAATTTAAATGCTACATCTCTTTTAAGTCCTCTAAACATACTTCCTACTATAGTTGCTCCACTTCTACTGATACCTGGAAGAAGTGCTACAGCTTGGAAAAGTCCTATAATTAAAGCATCTATGTATGTTATATCTTTATCTTCTTTTGAACCTTTAATATTTCTAATTATATATAAGAAAATACTAGTTACAAGTAGAGCAATTCCAACAACTTTAACAGTATTTAGTAATTCTTCTATTGTATCTTTAAATATAAGACCTATAATACCAGCAGGAATAGTACCTACAATTACTAACATACAATATTTAAAGTTTTTATAAGATTCTTTATTTCTTTTAAAAATATATGTAAAGAAGTCTATAAATAACTCTTTGATATCACTCCAAAAATATATAACAATTGCAATTAAACTACCAAAGTTTAAAATTATTTCAAAATTTAAATCATTTAAAACACCACTATTAAGAATGCTTTTAAATATTATTAAATGACCACTTGATGAAATTGGAATTGGTTCTGTAAAACCTTGAATAATTGCTAAGATTAAGTATTTTATAAAATTCATATTATCACCTATTTAATTATATACTAAATTAAGAATAAAATAAATAAAATTTAACAGGTGATTTAATTGATTTATAGAATTCTTCTGTTTTTATTTGGATATTCACTAACTTTAATAGGTCTTATATATATAATTAGTTACTTAAATATTCTAACACTTGGGTATAATTTTTTATTTTATGTTAAATTTATAATTAGTAAAGTAGAGTGTTTATATGCAGTAATAGGTTTATTTTTAATCTTTTTAGCGCTTTATATACCAGGAGGGGAAAATGAATTACATATATGATATTATTTTAAATTTTAATAAAGAGTATTATGATTTTTATGATTGGAGTATAGAAGATGAAATAACTGAAGTAAGAAAGATTCATTTAATTAAAGTTGATTTTAAAGTATATAATGATTTAATTTTAAATACATTTAAACTGGATGAACTGTTTTTAGAAAAAATTAAAAATAAATGTGAAATATACATTGGAAAAAGTTTAAAAAGAATTACAGCATTTCTACTTACTGATGGAGACAATATAACAGCATTTAAAATAGATAAAAATATAGAATATAGTAGTCTACAAGTAGATGATGAATTAGATATATTAGATGAACTTGAAATAAATGATTCAATAATAAAGTATGATATTTTAAATAAAAAAAATATTGTTTTAAAAACAAGAAATCAAGAGTTAAATGAAAACTTTATTAAAAAAGAATTATCACATATTTTTAGAGAAAACAATATATCTAAAATAAAATATATTTATTATGAATGCTTTAATAAAAAGGAAAATAGAATAGATATTATAAAAAAAAGATTATATGAGAATAAAAATTCTTTTGAAATAATGAATAAACTATATAATGTTTTAACTAATATTAATACTATCAATAATTAAAAATGCTTTTATTTTTAAGGATTTTAGGTTATAATTATTTAGGAGGCATTTTTATGAAACTAGATATTAAAGATTTATTTAAACAAATAGATGAATTAATGGATAAAGAAGTAGTTCTAGAAGGTTGGGTAAAAAATCATCGTAAACAAAAAACAATTGGATTTATAGAATTTAATGATGGAACTTGTCAAAAAAGTATTCAAGTTGTATATGATGAGTCTAATGCTAACTTTGAAGATATAACTAAAATTAAAATAGGATCTGCTTTAAGAATTAATGGTACTGTAAGAAAGAGTGCTGGAGCTAATCAAGACTTTGAAGTTGGTCTAAACTCTGTTGAAGTATTAGGAGATTGTACTGATGACTTTCCAATGCAACCTAAAAGACATACAAGAGAATTCTTAAGAGAACAAGCTTACCTTAGACCTAGAACTAACTTATTTAGAGCTGTATTTAGAATACGTAGTGTAGCAGCACTAGCAATCCATTCATATTTTGAAGAAAATAACTATGTTTATTTTAACTCTCCAATTATTACAGGAGATGACTGTGAAGGATCAGGTCAAATGTTTAAAATAACAACATTAGACATGAATAATCTACCTTTAAATGAGGATAAAACTGTTGATTTTTCTAAAGATATATTTAATGAACTTACTTATGTAACTGGAACAGGACAATTACATGGTGAAGCATTTGCTATGGCATTTAAGAAAATATATACATTTGGTCCTACATTTAGATCAGAAAAATCAAACACTAAAACACATGCTAATGAGTTCTGGATGATTGAACCTGAAATTGCTTTCTGTGATTTAGAAGGTTTAATGAATATTGAAGAAGAATTACTTAAATATGTAATTAAATATGTTATGGATAGATGTAAAGATGAGTTAGAATTCTGTGATAAATTTGTAGAAAACGGATTAATTGAAAAATTAAATAAAGTAATAAATTCATCATTTGTTAGAATTACTCATAAAGAAGCCATTGACTTACTTAAAAAAGCTGATGTTAAATGGGAATTTGAACCTGAATATGGTGAAGATATAGCTAAAGAACATGAAAAATATATTACTGAATACTATAACTCACCAGTATTTATAACAACATGGCCAAAAGATATAAAAGCATTCTATATGAAACTTAATGATGATGGTGAAACTGTAGCTGCTGTAGACCTAGAAGTTCCAGGCTCTGGAGAACTTATGGGTGGATCTGAGAGGGAAGCAGATTACGAAAAAATGATTCAAAGAATGAAAGAGATGAACATTCCACTTGATGATTTAGATTGGTATACTAAATTAAGACTATATGGTGGATGTTATCACTCTGGATTTGGTTTAGGATTTGAAAGATTAATCATGTATTTAACTGGAATCGATAATATTAGAGATGTTATACCATTCCCTAGAACTCCAGGTAAAATTGATTTCTAAGAAGTATTAAAAATACTTCTTTTTTATTTTTCTAAAAGTTAATAAAAATGAATAAAAATAACGAAAAAGTATTGCTTTTACTTGTTAAACATGGTATTCTTTAATTGTAAGCAAGATAGGTTGCTTAAGTTAGAGGAGGTTATTTAAAATGACAGAATTAGTAAACTATATCGCAGAAGAAACTGGATTAACTAAAGCTGATGCTAAAAGAGCAGTTGAAGCTTTCGAAAAAGGAATCGTTGAAGGACTTAAAAAAGACGGAAAAGTAACTTTAACTGGATTCTTAACTTTCACTAAAAAACATAAAGAAGCATCTACAGCTCGTAACCCAAGAACAGGAGCTACTGTTCCAGTTGCAGCTAGAAATGTTGTTACTGTTAAAGCTGGTTCTAAATTAAAAGAAGCTATGAACTAATAAAAAAGGGATTTATTCTCTTTTTTTATGTTATAATAGGGTTATAAATATTTATGAGATTGATGGTGATTCTATGTATAACACGGCTTTATCTATTTTAAAAGAAATAAATAGTACTGGCTATATAGCCTATATAGTAGGAGGATATGTTAGAGACTATTTGCTTGGAATTAATAGTAGTGATATAGATATTACAACAAGTGCTACACCTGATATAATAGCTTCTTTATATGATGTTGTTGAAGATAATTCTCGTTTTGGATCTTTAAAGATCAAGAAAAATAACTATATATTTGAAATAACAACCTTTAGAAAAGAGCTAGAGTATAATAATAGATTTCCTAAAATTAAGTTTACTGATTCTTTACTAGAAGACTTAAAAAGAAGAGATTTCACTATAAATACAATATGTATGGATGAAGATGAATCAATAATAGATTTAATGGGTGGTATAGAAGATATAGAGAAAAAAACTATTAGATCTATTGGTGATGTTGATATTAAATTAACTGAAGATCCATTAAGAATTTTAAGAGCTATTAGATTTATGGGATACTTAGATTTTACTTTGGATGAATCATTAAAAAATTCTATTATAAAAAATAAAGAATTAGTAAAAACATTATCCAAAAGAAGAATAGATAGTGAATTATTTAAGATGAATAATAAAGCAAAAGAAGAAATGAAGAAACTTGGTATAAATATATAGGAGGAGTTATGAAAGATAAAATAAGAGACTTAATAATAAGTGGTACATATAGTATTCCTAAATTACTTTTAAGTAATTATAAAGAACTTAATATAACAGAATCAGAACTTATATTGTTAATATACTTACTTAATGAGAAAGATTTAGAATTTAATCCTGCTAAAATAGCAACTGATCTAAATATTGAACTTACTGCTGTAATGATGAATATAGATAGCTTAATAAAAAATAATATTGTTTCTATTAAATCTGAAAAAAGTGATGGTGTTAGAAAAGATATTATTAATTTAGATAATCTATATGATAAATTGCTTTATTTAGTAATAACTGAAGAATCACATGATGATACTAAAAAAGATACTGATATATATACAACATTTGAAACAGAATTTGGTCGTACTCTTGCTCCTATGGAATATGAAATAATTAGTAGTTGGATAGATACAGGATACTCTAAAGAACTTATTATAGCTGCTTTAAAAGAAGCTGTATATAATGGAGTATTTAAACTAAATTATATTGATAAAATATTATTTGAATGGAATAAAAAAGGTATTAAAACACCTACTGATATAGAAAAAGATAAAACAAATTTTAAAGCAAAAAAAGAAGAAAAGAAAGAATTATATGACTACAATTGGCTTGAAGATGAATAGAGTGTTAAATTATCTTGATGAGTTAATACCTTCACCAAAACCAGAGTTAATATATAATAAAGATTATGAATTTTTAATTGCTGTTATGTTATCTGCTCAAACAACAGATAAAGGTGTTAATAAAGTAACAAAAGTATTATTTGATAAATATAAAAACCTAGATGAATTATCAGACGCTAATATAGCTGATTTAGAGGACATAATAAGACCAATTGGTACATTTACTAAAAAAGCTAAAAACGTTAAAAATATAGCCATTAAATTAAAAAATATAGGCTATGTTCCAAATGATAGAACGTTTTTAGAATCACTTGATGGTGTTGGAAGAAAAACAACTAATGTTGTATTGTCTACTTTATATAATGAACCTTATTTAGCTGTTGATACTCATGTTGATAGAGTAGCGAAAAGACTAGGTTTTGCAAAACTTAATGATAGCGTTTTAACTGTTGAAAAAAAATTAACTAAATTAATATCTAAAGATAGAATAAATAGAACTCATCATCAACTATTACTATTTGGTAGATATTATTGTAAAAGTAAAAATCCTCTTTGTGAGAATTGTAAACTTAAAGATATTTGTAAATACAAAAAAAGGAACGTTTAGTTCCTTTTTTATTGTACAACTTTAATTGTTTTTTGATAACTTCCAGTTTGACCATTATGAGTAACATTGTATGTTATTGTATATGATCCAACTTTTGATGTATCAAGTGTAGTTGCTTCTTTTCCATCAACTAGTATTTTAACTGTTGCTGAACTTGTAACATCTGAACCATCAACCGTAACTTTAATATCTGATTTTGATAGTGTTACACTTGATCCTACTTTTACTTCACTTAAAGTATTAACAGGTGTTACGCTAAGTTTTTGTCTTGCAATAGCATCTACTGTAACACTAGTACCTTTACTTTGATTATTAGAATAATTAGAGTAAGAAGTTTTTACTACATAGGTAGCAGCACTATTACTATCTATTTTAATATCAAATTTATTGGTATTAGCATCTCCAATAAATACTAAATTGTTATTATCGTTACTATATACTTTATATATTAATTCTCCAACAGAATCATCATTTTTAGATACATTTACTGGATTCCATGTAAGTGTTAATGTTGATCCATTTACTACGCCTTTAAGACCTGTTACATCAGGTAATGCAGCATATTTATTAGATACTTCAGTTGGTTCAGTACCCTTTTTAAATAATTCTTTAACTCTACTTGATTCAGGTGTATTTTCACTAGCTAAAGCTGCTGGATTAGAACCCATTTCAACTTCAACTTCAACAACACCTTCTGGTTTTTCCCATTTGCTTTCTTTTTTAAATACATTTCTTGCAACTAAGTTAAATATATTTCTATGAGCTATTGTAAATGAAGTAGAGGTATATTTTCTATTTTCTTCTTTTCTCTCTAAGTATCCATACCATACAGAAATTGCATAATCTGGAGATACTCCGTTAACCCATAAGTCATTTACAGCATCAGGACCAAATCCCCATCTTTTAATTGTATTAGAGTCATAGTTAGATGTACCAGTTTTTGCACCATATTGTGCTCCTCCAATACTATATTGGTTACCAAGTCCATATTGTGCTGATGATTGAAGTAAACTACACATCATATAAGCAGTTTCTTCACTCATGACACGTGTTTTTTTCCATTCTGGTTCAATTACTTTGTTTGAATCATTTAATATAATCTTTGTATATCCATGTGGTTCAATATAATAACCACCATTTCCGAATGCTGCATAAGCAGCAGCCATAACTCGTGGATTTTCTCCTGTATATCCACCAATAGAATGTGCTTCATGAACGATTCCACCATTTACTTCTGGATGAAGTCCTAAGCTTTGTACAAATTTAAGAATGTTACTATTTTTATTTCCTTGGAATGCTTTTAATGCAGGTATATTTCTTGAATGAGCCATTGCAGTTCTAAGAGTCATTCTACCTTCATATTTTCTATCCCAGTTCAAAATAGTTGTTCCATCAGAATAAGAATAAGGTTCATCATCAAATAATTTGTATGTTGACCAGTTTTCAAATTCAATACCTGGAGCATAATCATAAAGTGGTTTAGCGGTAGAACCTATTTGTTTATTAATTTGTGTTGCATTGTTATATTGCTTTTCTTTTCCTGCTTTATTTCTACCATTACCAACTGCTACAATAGCACCAGTTTTTACATCTTCAACAATTATACCAGTATCAGCATAATCATTTTGCCATTTATATATTTCACCACTAAGTATTTTATTAATATTTTCTTGTTTATTTCTATCAAGTGTTGTATATATTTTCATTGATACTTTATATGGATCCATTTTATATTGTTTTTCAATATCTGCTACCACTAGGTCAATGAATGGTTGATATTCACTTACACCTGCAGAAGAAGCTCCATCTTCTTGTGATTTAACTAACATATCTTCAACTTTTGTTTTAACAGCAGCGCTATATTCTTCTTCAGTAATATAACCATGCCTTTTCATAAGTCTTAATACTTGATTACGTCTTTGTTCAGCTTTATCTGGGTGTTGATATGGATCGTATGCATTTGGAGCTTGGAATAAACCAGCAATAAGTGCAGCTTCGTTTAAACTTAAATCCTTAGCATCTTTTCCAAAGTAATTGTGACTTGCTTGTTCAACACCATAAGCACCATTACCTAAATAATATGAATTTGTATAGAATTCTAATATTTCTTTTTTAGTATATTTTTTCTCAACTTGGAATACTGCCATATAAATATCAGTAAACTTACGAATTATACCAGCTTTACCAGAAGTTTTATAACCAACTTCAGCATTTGATGTGTATGCATTTTTTACAACTTGCATTGTAAGAGTTGATGCACCACCACCTCCACCAGTTAGTACTTGTTTAACACTTGCTACTAAGAATCTTGATAAATCAAATCCATGATGTTGGAAGAATTTAGAATCTTCTGTTGCAACAATTGCATCAATTAATACTTCAGGTAGCTCATCATATTTTATATTTTCACGTTTTTCTGATCCAAGACGAGTAACTTCTTTACCATCAATATCATAAATGGTAGAAGGTTCACTAGCATATAGCTTTTCTGGGTCAAATTTAGGAGCGTGTGCTACTATATATCCAGCAAATAATACTGATATACCAATACCAATTAAGATTAAGAATAAAAGTAATAAACAAATAATTTTAAGAACTTTATGTTTTTTACCAATTTTCTTAACTCTTGCTTTAGCATTTCTTAACTCTCTTTTAACCTTTTCTTTTTTATTTCCTTTAAGCAATTTAGATATTTCAGGATAAAAGAAGAAAATATCTGCAAGTATTACTATTAGGAAAGATAGTAATGCATGTTTAGCTAAGCATCCTGCTATAAATGCTACTAAACTTACGATTAATATAACCATATTATCTTGATTCTTTAAAAACTTTTTCATAAACAACCTCCATATATTTGATCGATAATACTTAAATAATCTATTCTTGGATTAAACTTTGGTTTAATCAAGTAACCAAATTCTTCAAAATATTCAAGTGGTATAGATTTTCTTGTGTTATTTTCTATAAATGAAAATAACTTATCTGCTTCTAGTAAAAATATTTTATCTAGTTTAGTAAAATCAACTAAGATAAAACCTATACCCCCATGTCTAACAATACTTTTTAAATGCTCTATTTGATGATTATGTATGTTAGATAGTGGAAAATAATTAAGCTTTGTTTCTTTTGCTTCAAAATCTATATCTTTTCCTTTATATACTCCATTATAATCAGTTGTTGATGGTGTTTTAAAATGAGCTTCCTTAATTACAGCATCAACTCTTGATTTATAATCAACTTTATTAATGGTGATAGGAGTTGGTTTTTTATAGATAATAGCTATATCATTATCTTTATAATATGTATTTGTAATATTGATATCAGCTTCAAAACTCATACCTCTATTTGCATAATTAATAATACTACTACCTTGTTTTTTAAAACCTCCTGGATATTTCATATTATCACCTTTAATAATTATACTATAAATTAATTTTTTTTACCACTTTTATATTTAAAAAAATACTAAATATATCTAGTTTTGTCGAAGTTGATGAAATTAATTATTTTAAGTGTTAAAGTACACTTGAGGTGATAAAGTGAACTACTATAATAGAATAAATAGTTTAATGGATGAAATGACTGATGATATAAACTATATAAAAAAAAGAACTTTTCTATATTTACTTAATAAGTAATATAACTGACATTTTAATTGACAAATGTCTTTTTTTTTGAGAAAATAATGTCAGAATTGTGAGGTGTCATTATGTATCAAGATAGAATATTACTTACATGTAAAGATATTTTAGAAAAAGAATTTAAAATAGATACAAGAGGATATCGTCCTCAAGAAGTAGATAAATTTCTTGATGCAATTATAAGAGATTATGAAGAATTCTTAAAAATAATTAAAGAAATCGAAAATGACAAAAAAGATTTAATTGAAGACAACATAAAATTAAAACAAGAAGTTAGAAATTTAAGAACTAAATTAGAAGTTTTAAAAGAAAGCTCACATAGTGAGGTTTCTAATGCTGACTTACTAAGACGTTTATCTAACCTTGAAAAAATAATTTATAGTGAAAGATAATATTTAGACAAACGCGGTATTCTAATGAATGCTGAGGAAAGTCCATGCTCGCAAAGTCTGCGATGACTTTAGTGTTCGTGCTTAGGGAAAAAATAACCTAAGGTCAAGGTAACTTGAACGGCCCTTCGATAACCTAAGTCAATAGATATGGTTTAGAAGTATAAAAGTGCCATAGAGACGATTAAACTAGAAATAGTGGAAGTGGAACGCGGTAAACCCCACGAGCGAGAAACCCAAATTTTGGTAGGGGAGC
>CAZFGE010000020.1:0-12468 GCA_964518415.1 uncultured Muribaculaceae bacterium | reverse complement strand
TATTACCTCCAAACTAATAGCATGAGCAATTGCTGGTATAGTCATTTTCTCATTAACACTTTGAACACTATGTAATGATCCTGTTGCAACTAATAATACTTTTTTTAGTTTTTTCTTTTTCATTAAATCAAATATATAAGTATATGTAACAAGAGGAAGACATACAGGACCACTACCTCCTGCATATACATCTTGACATTTAATATCAAATATCATAGATGCTGAATCATCGTAGTTAGTTAAATTTATACCATACTCTTTATTCATATAGTCTTTCAAAATATCTTTTCCATATATTCCTAAATCACCACTTAAAATTAAGTCATAATAGTTTACATCTCTCTTGGTGTCTATTAAATGTCTATAAATTGTATCAGCACATGCAGGGGCCATAACTGCTCCCATATTAAATACATCAGTAACTCCCATATCTATTACTCTACCAATAGTAGATGATTCTACTTTTACATTACTTTTAACGTTTGATAGATAAATGCTTGCTGATCCTGTAGTTGTGAATGTTGTAGTTTTAGGTTTAACTCCTCCATATTCAACTGGATATCTAAATTGTTTTTCAGCTGCATTATTATGTGAAGAAGTAGTAACAATAGAATTTTTAATTTGTTTTGATTCTATAAAGTTAGATGCTATAATCAAACCTTCTACACTAGTAGCACATGCACTATAAATACCAAGATACGGTATTTTTAATTTACTAGCTATATAGTTAGATGGAATAATTTGATTAAGTAAACTTCCTGATATAAATAAGTCTATATCAGTATTTTTTTTATTTATTTTTTTTAATAATATATCAAGAGAGTCCATATTCATCTTTTCTTCTGCACTCTCCCAGTTTTTACACCCTATATAAAAATCACTATAGGTTTTATCAAATAGACTTCCAAATGGGCCATTTGCTTCATACTTACCTGCTGTTGTAGATGAACTATTTATAAATACATTATCATATTTAAATGTCATATATTACCTCCAAAAAGTAAGTACCTAATAAGACCAAAGATATATGCTGATACAACACCAAATACTATAACTGATCCTGCTAGTTTAAACATATTAGCACCTATTCCATTTATCATACCTTCTCTTCTAAAATCTAGTGCAGCACTCATCATAGAATGTGCAAATCCTGTAATAGGAACAATTAAACCAGCACCACACTTTTTTACAATATTATCAAAGAAACCTAAACATGTAAGTAAGCATCCTATAAATATTAAAGTAACAATCATAAATGTAGATGCATCTTTTGAAGGTATATTTAAAATATAGGAATATATATCAATTAAAGCTTGAGCTAAAATACCCATTAATCCTCCAACTATAAAAGCTATCATTTCATTTTTTAAATATTCTTCTTTTGGTTTATGTTTACTTACTAAACTCTTATACACATTTTTATCCACATTATCACCTAATTTTATTATGATGATTTATAAAAAAAATATGCATTATTGCATATTTGTTCTTGTATTTTGTTTTATCTTTTTAAGTGTTCTTGAGATATTTACTTGATTAGTATTATACATCTTAGCAATCTCACTTTCTGTCATGTTCATACTATAGTTAAGTATATCTATACTCTTTTCATCCATTTTAGATAATGCTTCTTTTAGTGAAACAAGAGTATCCATATCTATTTCATTATTTGATATAACATCAAGTAAAGATAAATCATTTTCTTGATTAAATGATGATTCTAAACTTAAGTAATTATTATTAAATTTTAATACATACTCAATCTCTTCTTTTGATACTTCCAAAAAAAGAGATAACTCATCAATTGAAGGTTCTCTATTAAGCTTTTGTTCTAAAATATTTTTAGCCTTTTCTATGTCACTCTTAAGTTTGTTAAAACTTCTACTTGTTTTAACTAATTTATCTTCCCTAACTAACTTTGACATCTCACCATATATGTATTTATAAGCATATGTTGAAAATTTAGTATTTCTGTTTTCTTTATAATTATTTAGTGCCATTAAAAGGCCCATATATCCAGCTTGATATAAATCTTCTTTTGACTTATATCCTTCAAATTTTTTAGCAATACTATAAATCAATTTATCATATTCAAGTATATTCATATATCCTCCTTATATTTTAACAAGTTCAAATGCTTTAAGCTCACTATCTATTTGATCTATATAATTAAATATTCTTACACTTTTTAATGTATCTTTTATTTCATTATTACCTAAATAAATGTAAAAACTACCTTTAAGTTTTTTTATACATTCATAAATATGATATAAAGTACTTACTCCTTTCATATCTATTTTAGATACTTCTTCTAAATTAATTACAATATTATTTACACCACAATTATCTATTAATACATTAATTTCTTCTTCTAATTTTCTATATGTTACTTTGTTTAAATAACCTTTTATTCTAAAAAACATAATTCCTTTTCTATATTCAGTTAATATATTCATTTTCAACACCCAAAATAAATTTATCACTTTATTTTACTCTTGTGTGAAATTCGACAAAACTAGATAATTTATTTATATGACAAAAAAAGATAGTAATTATCTTACTATCTCATATTCAACACTATATGCTTTTGTTAAATCAAGTGTATAAGAACTTGAAATACTATATGTTTCACTTGGAAGAATAGTATTATCTACATATCCTGATAAAACAATTATATCTCTTCCTTTTTTTGTTTTTATATGAATTTTTATTTCTTTTATATATTGAGCATTATCTGAATTATTTGTAATATCACAAGTAAAAGTAGAAGACTTATCTTCATATATTAATGAAACATTTGATATAAATATATTATCTATAGTTTGATTTTTAATAATATTTTCACTTGTTGATACTCTAATAGTATCTTTAAAAGTATTAGTTTGTTTTTTACTACATCCACATGTTAGAAGTAGTGTAATAAATATTATATATATAATTTTTTTCATAATTCACCTACTTACTTAAAACTAGTTTACAATAACTACCAACTATATTTGGAGGTATTTCACCACAAACATATTTTTTACCTTTATATGTAGCGTATTCAAATTCATTGCTACTATATACCATGTCTTCAGGAATATGCTCAACACTATCTGGTAAATTGATTATTTTTATATTTGTACTACCAAAAGCATTATTATCAATTGTTTTTATTCCATTTGGTAAGGTAATAGATGAAAGTTGAGTACCTTTAAAGCTATATTTTCCAATATGTGTTAAGGAATTTGGAAGCTTAACACTTTTTAAACTACATAACCCCCAAAATGCATTATCATCTATCTTAGTTACACCTTCAGGAATTGTTAAATCAAATTCACCATACGAGCATTTTCCATCCTTCATACCGTTTGTTCCTTGTTGTGAAAACATATCTTTTGAAATCACTTTTAATTTTTTTGGGATATTAAAACTACCTAATTTTGTTTTATAAAAAGCTTTTTCACCTATTTCAGTAACTGAATCAGGTATTGTAATACTTCTTAAGCTACTATTATCTGCAAATGCAGAATTACCTATTTTAAGTAAATTATTTGGAAGTTGTATATTATCAAATGACTGACCAGCAAATGCAGCATCACCTATTTCCACAACGCCTGTTGGAATATATTTAGCTGATAAAATAAGTTTTTTTCCATCTTTAGTTACAAGTGCTTTCTCATCAACATCTTTAAAATATGGGTTACTTTTATCAACTATAATTTTTTTAGGGACTGAATGTCCAAAACAGTTTTCTAAATATCCAGTACTTGATTTATTATAATTAAACTCTTTAAAAGTTTTTGGAAAAGTAACAGATTCAATAAATAAAGGACTTATCATACTTCCTCCAATAGACACTAATTTTTTAGGAAGAATTATATTTGAATCGCTTAAAAGACTTACTGTTCCAAAAGCTTTTTCACCTATAGACTCTATATTGTTTGTAAATTTTAAGCTATTTAATTGATTTATTCCATAAAAGGCATAATTACCTATTTTTTTTAATTCATCAGGCATAATTATAATACGTGTATTTTTTAAATCATTTAAATCACTATTCATAATTGTATTAAATGAACGATTTGTGTTAGTACCAAGAATAGACGCTTTCATTTCAAATGCTCCATCTCCAACAACCTTATATTTATAATCATATTCAGCGTCAAAGTGATATTTATTTTCCATATCTTCCCATGAAGCTATAATTTCATAATTATTATTATAAAAACCTGGTATTAACTTGTTTTTAGGAATAAGATAGGAACTTGTTTTATTAATAATATTTTTAGCTGTTGCAGTTGCATTTTTAGCATCGGTTGGATAAACATATATAAAACTATTTATATCAATTGGTTTTTTATATGTAATTTTTGGAATAGAAGTAAAATGATACCAAGTGTTAGCTTTTAATTTTTTTGTTCTAAATAAAATATTTTTTCCTTGAGGAGTACCATAAATATCTGCCTCAGCATTTTCCTCTGTCATAACATAATATCCATTTGCATGAGTCTTTCCATTATATGTAAATGAAATAGTAGATCCTACATTTAATGTTTGATTTTTATACTTATCTTTAATTAAATTAACACTAAATTTAATATTTCCAAGAGTATCGGTTTTTGCATTGATTTCTTTTTCAACCATTTTACCAGTTTCATCTTCTATTGATACTTTTAAAGTATATGATTTATTTTCATTTAAATTAGTATATACTTTAGTTGTATTTATATTATTACTATTTGTTTCCTTAATTACTTTTTTACCATAAAATTCATATGTTATTTTTTTTATTTTATCTGGAGACATTGCAGATATTCCAAATGTTAAACTATTAGTTTCTCTTTTTCCAATTGCAAGAGAAAGTGTTGGCTTTAATACATCAATACAATCTGTTGATACATTTAGCTTAGTTCTATTTCCAACTGCACAATATCCTCTTAACTTTATATCAACTACCTCAATACTATCTATATGCTTAATAATTTCTCCAGAAATAGGTATTTCACCATCTATTTTAAGTTTTCCACCCCTATTATTTTTACATGACTTACCATCACATTTAAATATAATATCACCTGACAAATCATTTTTTACATAATAGTTATTTGCTGCATTCATAAGCCCATATACACTACTTGTTACTGAGTTTATTCTTAAATCTTCAATATTTTTACTTATTTTTGGAATTGCAATTAATGATAATATTGATAAAATTACAATCACACCTAACAGTTCAATTAAAGTAAAACCACGTCTCATAAAAACCTCCTAAATGCATACTAAAAAGAGTGCTTATTAAAACACTCTTTTCTATCCTATATAAATTCTACCATTTTATTTAACAGATGTAAATAAAACTTATTTTAAATAAATATTATTATTAAATTCATCTATAAGAGTTGTTGTATCACCATGACCAGGATAAACTCTATAATTACTGCTATATTCTTTTATTTTATCAATAGACTCTTGCATTTCTAAATCATTACCTGTTTCCAAATCAGTTCTTCCAATAGAGCCTTTAAATAAGAAATCACCTGTAAACATTGAGTGATATTCTTTAAATATAATTGTTATTGCATCCTCTCTATGACCAGGTGTATATAAAACATCAAAAGTAAAATTATCAATTGTATTTGTTCCTTCAATTAAATTAGATTTATCATAAACTGGAACATTATATGATTCTTTTATCTCTTTTAAAGCACCTATATGATCATCATGATAATGTGTAACTATTATTCCAACAAGTTTATTATTACCAATCACATTTTCTATTTTATAAGCTTCATCACCTGGGTCAATTACGATACATTTATTATCTTTAACAAGTATATAGCAATTAGTTTCCAAGTAACCTACTTTTATTGATTTTATCTCCATTTAATCACCTTCAATTATTTTTTTTACAGGGCCATAGGTTTTTCTATATCCTTCTATTAATCCATATTTATTTATAGCTTCAATATGTTTTTTTGTAGGATAACCCTTATGTTGTTTATATCCATACATTGGATATTTTTTATCTAGTTCTATCATCATGTTATCACGTGTCACTTTAGCAATTACACTTGCAGCTGATATAGTAATACTCTTTAAGTCACCTTTTATAATAGATGTTGTAGGTATATCTATATCAAGTGGCATTGCATCTATTAATACATGTTCAATTTTTATTTGTTTTTTAACATTATTAATAGCCTCAATCATAGCTAACTTTGTAGCTTCATAAATATTTACCTCATCAATTATATCAGGTCCAATTATTCCAAGACCATATATTGTATTTTTTATTAAATAATCATAAAACTCATTTCTCTTTTTTTCACTTAGTTTTTTTGAATCAGTTAATCCTTCTAAATTAAATCCATCTTTAAGTACACAGCAACAAGCAACAACTGGCCCAACTAAAGGTCCCCTTCCTACTTCATCAACTCCAGCTATTACATTTATGCCTTGACTCATTAATTCTCTTTCATATTTTCTATTATCAATCTTTTCCATACTAATATAATAACACATTTTATTTATTTTTACATATATTATTATCAGATAGAGGTGAATTTATGAATCAAAATTTTGGTTTTCCATATCAACCATATAACAACATGATGCCAATGATGCCACCAACTATTATAAATAGTGATTGTTCAAATGGAAAAGATATGACTGACATTGATAGAAGACTTGATGCTTTAGAGAGAAAAGTTCAAAATATAGAAAACTATATTAACAAAGGAAATATAAGTAACTACAATTCTAACTATCAAATGTTATAAACAGGTATTACCTGTTTTTTTTATCATATATTGTCGATTTTATTGTGGATAAGTTTATAAAATTGTATTATTTAATTGGTGAATATCATGTATAAAAAAATAGATAAAAGTATTATTGTATTAGTTTTTATATTTATGATTATAAGTGTTATTACAATTTATTCAGCTGAAAAAATAGTAGACAGTTCAAACTACTATTTCATAAAACAATTGGTGTGGTATTTAATAGGCTTTATTATTACATTTTATATATCTAATATTAATCTTGATAGGGTTTATAAAAAAGCATATGTATTTTATATAATAAGCAATATTCTTCTTTTATTATTGCTTATATTTGGAAGTCCAATAAATGAAAGTAAATGCTGGTTTAAAATATCAGGTATTGGTACAATTCAACCGAGTGAGTTTGTTAAAATTGCACTTATAATTCTTATAGCTAATGAATGTTGTAATTTCAAAAAAAAATATATTAATCCATCATGGAAAGATGAACTTAAATTTTTACTAAAAATAATATTATTGATTATACCGCCTTCTATTTTAACTTTTTTAGAGCCTGATACAGGTGTCGTTCTTATTTACTTATTCATTACTATCACAATATTATTTACATCAGGAATTAGATATAGATGGTTTATATTACTTACAATAATAATAACATGTATTCTAACAACCATACTTACAATTTATTTTTTTAATAAAAACCTATTTATAAATATATTCGGAAATAGCTTTTTCTTAAGAATTAATAGACTTCTTGATTGGTCAAATAAATCAGGATATCAACTTACAAATAGTTTAATATCAATAGGATCAAGTGGAGTTTTCGGAAGACTATTTAATAACAATTTATATATTCCAGAAGCACATACAGATTTTATATTTGCAGTACTAGCAAGTTCATTTGGAATAATAGGTTCTTTATTAATTATAATTTTAATTGTTATTTTTGACATTAAAATTATAAATATAGGTCTACATACTAAAAAAATTGCTGATAAATTCACAATCTCTGGTATCGCCGGGATGCTTACTTATCAACAATTTCAAAATATTTCTATGACTATAGGTTTAATGCCTATCACAGGAATAACTTTACCATTTATTAGTTATGGCGGTTCTAGCCTACTTAGTTATATGATTATACTTGGTTTAATACTTAATATAAGTAGAAACTAACAATTATCAACTAGTTTAAAAGAATCGTACTCTTTTTTAGCATTTACTGTTATTGAAACTTTTTTTGTTAAAGGTATCTCTTTACCACTGCTATAATCTTTTAAAGGAGTCACAAGATATTCTGAATTAACTAATTGTTCTAATGAAATACAATAATTATTTCCAGCTAACTTAGGATAATTAGATATATTGTTTGACATATAAAGATCAGCTGCCTCATATATCATTTTTTTAGTCGTATCATCTATGTCATGTTTTTTACCAGCTAATTGATTTATAACTGTTGGAACAACTAATCCTGTAACAATAGAAACAATAATAATTGTAGCAAGTAATTCCATAAGAGTAAAACCTTTATTTTTCATAATATCACCTATTATTATTTTATCAAAAAAAAAGACTTAATTAAAGTCTTTTTTAATTTTCTCCTTCTTTATCTATTTCAACAATAGGTGTAGAAGAATTTTGTGAAGATTGTGAAGAATCATTATCATCATCATCTAATTTTGTTGAACAAGTATTATCTTTATATGCAGTTGAATTTTTCTTTCCTGATGCATCATACCAATAATAACTACCACCTTCTGAAACACATTTATTTATTTTTTCATCTGGTGTGCTTTCTTTTGGCTGTTCTTTTTTTTCTGTTTCTTCTTTTTCAACACATTTACCATTTACTTTAGTATATCCCCATTTACAAACACAAGATACACCATCGGCACCTAATTCTTCATTAGTACCACATGATTTAGTTGATTTAGAAGCATTTGATTTTGTTTGAGCATTTTTAGCATAAGATACAGGTGTTCCACTTGATCTTTCACCGATTACTTTTTCTTCATACTCTTCATCTATATCAAAACTAAATTCTTTAATCATTTTAGGTTCAACTAATCCTAAATTAATTTTCATAGCTTCTACTACATCATTAAGTGATTCTTGATATAAAACATAGTTATATAAATACATACCCATTGTAACATCATATATATTCATTGAACCATATCCACTTAAATATAGTTTTTGCATACCAATAACATCATCTATATTATTACCAGTACTCTTAGCTATAACATCTTTAAATATATTATAAAGTGATAATATTTCTGTATTAGACATATTTGTTTCCATACTATTACTTACAACATCTAATAACTTATAAATAGTTGAAATATCACCTTTTTGTTTAATTCTATTTAAAATAGCTTTAACAACTGTTTGTTGGTTTTGACCTCTTACAAAGTCATTACTTACATAGTTAGAATATGCTTTTCCACAATACTGTGGCCATGTATGTCTATTTCTTGAGAAAGCTAGAGCTTGTTCACCGTTTAAAGTTTGGAAACCTTTATTTATATAGATTGTATTATTACCAAATTCACGATTAGAGTTACTTTCACAGAAACTATAAGGTACATCTACATCTACACCGCCTAAAGTATCAACTATTTTAATAACTCCTTTAAAGTTAATTTTTACGTAATAGTCAATATTTATTCCGGTAAAGTTTTCAATAGTATTCATCATACAAGTTTCACCATTCCAAGCTGCATGTGTTATTTTACTTTTAGCTTGATTAGCAAAACATGTAATTGGTACATATGTATCTCTTGGAATACTTAGTATTGTTGCATTAAGAGTTGTTGGATTAAATGTAATAAGCATTAATGAATCTCCATTAAATGAACTATTCGCTAAACTTTCATTTTCTGAGTCAACTCCCATTAAAAGAATTGTAAATGGTTTATTTAAACTATTTGATTTACTTGTTTGTTTTGCTTTTACCTTTTTCTCTTGTGTATAAATTATTTTTGTATCATCATCTAATGTACTTAAATCTTTTCCTTCATAAGTTGAAAACATAACAACATATCCAGTTGGTAGGAATACATAATCAACTTCTTTATTATATAAAGCATCTATTAAATCAATATATGTTTCGTATTCTTTCTTTTTAACATCTAACTTTTTATTCTTAATAACTTCATTTGGAATAGTATTTCCAATTATATTATCTTTATCTTTTAATATACCTACTTTACCACTTACTTTAGATATATCATTAACTTTATTTGTTTTAAGCGTTACTACACTACTAGAATAAGTTGTAGCATCTGATGTAAATTTATCAACAACTTTATAAGTCTTTACAACATAATATCCAAAGCCTATTAAAAGTACTGAATAAACAATTACAATTGGAATATAAAATAAATACTTTTTATTTTTCTTTTTTAATGAGTGATAAAAACCAAGTAAGAATGATGCTAGTAAAATAATAATTATTCCACTAAGTGTTATTCTAAGCATTGATTCTATACCACTTAATAATGAAAGTGAATATACTGAAAATATACTTGCAACAATTAAAATAAGAGCAAGTATACATATTACTATATTTTTATGTTTTAATTTCATTTTTTTCTTTTTCTTACTCATAAGCCCTCCATAAGTCTTATTCATTATACTCTTTTTTTAACAATTAGACAAATCGTTATAAATACTTGCTTTCTCTATTTTTTTCATGGGTAAATGATGTCACAATAATAAGTGATACAAATATACTAACAGCAGGTGTTACAAATATATGACCTGAGAAAAGTCCTAATAAAAGCATAAGTATATAACTTGTTTTATATTCTAAATTAATTAATGTTTTTTCTTTTATTTCAAGATAAGCATATTTAACAATTCTAATAACCGGATATAAAAATATAATAAAGCCAAGTATTCCTTGTCTATAAAAAACTTCAAAATAATCAATCTCAATAGTTTTTGTACTAACACTGTCAGTTCCATAATTTTCAATATAACCAATACCATTTATTTTTTCAAGAATGTTTGATTTTTTATAGTTTTCATTAGTATTAGATAAGAATGTTAATCTTTGACTAAATATAAAGTGATCAATCAAATGATAATCTGTTATAACCTCATAATAATGATTAATTCCCAAGAACTTTTTATGTATTTGAATATTTTTATAAAATGAAGTTTTTGGAATTATTATTAGTATAAGCGCTAATAAAATAATTGATAAAAAACTTACTATTTTTATATTTTTATATTTTTTTTCTTTTATCCACTTTTTTATATAATAAATAAAATGTACTAAAAGAACTATCATTAGTGATAAAACTGGAACTTTTGTACCCATTCCTGCAAGTACTATTAAAATCATTATTACCATAAATATATTTAAAACTTTATATTCTTTATAATTAATTAAATAATAAGCTAAAAAAGGCATTAGTATACTAAGTATATTACCTACTGCATTTGCTGATATGAAAAATCCTACACTTCCCTCTTTAGAATGGTAATAACTATCAAATCCAACTCCTAATATAGTTGGAAAGAAAACAAATGCTACATATATCATATATAGAATAATAATATGGCTTAGTTTTATATTTATTTTATATTGACTAAATATATCAAAAGAAGCTATCAATACTATAGGAAAATAAAATGTATTTAGTGTGTTCTTTAATTCATATGATAATGCATGATAATCTTTAGAAATTAATGTTGTAATAGAAAATAAAACTAAATAAATCAAAAAAATTATAATATATTTTTTATTTATATCTTTATTAACTGTATTATCTAGTCTAAATATATAATATATAGATAAAGACATAAATATTAGTCTAATTATAGATGAAAATGAAAATTTAACTGTTAAATAATGTTCTTGTAATCCTGTAAATACATCTAAAAAAGGATTTAAAAATAAAAAGACAAGAATAATCATTTTCATATTATCATCTATAAATTGATTAATCTTGTTCATTATTAACACCCTTTTCTTTATAAAAATTATTCCATGCTTCTTCTATAGGATAACTTACCATATTTTTTCTTTTTTCAACATAGTCGTTGAATGTTCCAATTACTTTAGCAGGTACTCCAGCTACAATTGAATTTTCAGGAACATCTTTTGTTACTACTGAACCTGCAGCTATAATTGCATTAGGTCCTATTTTAATATTAGGAAGTATTGTTGAATTAGCACCTATAAATACATTATCAAGTACTTCTATACAGCCATAGTTATATGGAAAATAACCCTCACCTAGATTATTAAGTACATTATGAGCAATATCATGAGTGATAAATGTTACATCACTAGCAACTGATACATTGTTATGAAATTTTATTAATTCTGGATCTGATGGAATAATTCTTGGTTGAAAGAAAAAGTTATCCCCAACAGAATTAAATATTTTATGTTTAACAATGTATTTAGTTCTTTTTTTACTTTCAAATATAAGCGCTACTTTTAATCTTGTTAATTGTTTTTTAGTATATTTTTTCATATTCATCATCCTTATACTGTTTAAATTATACCCTTGAATAGCATTAATTGTCAATAAAGTGATTTAGGAATAAATATTTTATTTTTTGCATATTTTTTTAATGAAGTATTGTCAAATAGAATTTTTTTTGTTATAATTCTAAGTGTGTGATGGGTCTATAGCCAAGTGGTAAGGCGTGGGACTGCAACTCCCTGATCGTT
>CAZFGE010000019.1:0-12568 GCA_964518415.1 uncultured Muribaculaceae bacterium | reverse complement strand
ATTTGATCTATTCTATTATCAATTTCTTTTCTTGTTAATCCAAAAATTGAAGCATTAAAATAAATATTTTCTCTTCCTGAAAAGTCAGGATGGAAACCAGCACCTAATTCCAATAAAGATGTAAGTTTTCCAGTTGTTGTAATTTTCCCCTTATTCGGATATATTATTTTAGTCATTAGTTTTAATAAAGTAGATTTACAACTACCATTAACACCATATAATAAAATAAATTCAAAAGTTACTCTACTATTTGTCTAATCTATATATTATTTTAAAACTTTAAATAATTCATCAAGTGGATATGCTCTATTTATAGGCATTATTTTATTCCTTATTTCATTATTTGGAGCGTGTAATGAGATAGCTAAATTTACTTGTTTTCCATGATTCATAAAATCAATTATTCTAGGTACTAGTCCACTTGTTGATACAGTTATATGACGTGCTCCTATATCTATACCTTTTGGACAGTTTATAATGTCTATAAAATTAATTACATTATCATAGTTATCAAATGGTTCACCTATCCCCATCAATACAACATGAGATATTCTTAAATGTTCTAATTCCTCAATTGCTAATATTTGTTCAACCATTTCATGAGTAGATAGATTTCTTACCTTTTTAAGTCTTCCACTTTCGCAAAACTTACACCCCATATTACATCCTACTTGAGTGGATACACACAAACTATATCCGTAATCATGATTCATAAGTACTGCTTCTATCTTATTTGAATCATCTAACTCAAATAAGTATTTAGAAACATCTGTATCAGATGTCTTAGCAACTAGCTTTATATTAGTAAATTCAAATTCTTTTTTTAAAAGTTCAATAGTATCTTTTTTAACATTAGAAAAATCATCAAAACTCTTTATTCTTTTTTTATATATCCATTCAAAAGTTTGAGCAGCTTTAAATTTTTTCTCACCCTTTGACAAGAAATATTCTTCTAAAGACTCAAGTGTTATATCATAGATACTTTTCATACTATCACCTAAATTTAATTATACCAAAAAAGCAAAAAAAATGGTATACAGAATACCACTTTTTATTATTATTTAATTATATATGGATTTGTACTAGTACCAGTTGCTGTATCTAAATTTGATATATATGTATTTGAATCAAGTGTTACAACAGCATATATTTGTTTATTGTTGACTGGTGATGTTAAAGATAACATACCATCTGTATTAACATACCATACTTGAGTTCCATCTGTATTAAGAGTCCAAGTTGTACTAGAATCTCCAAACATAGTCTTTAAATAGTTATTTGTTGCACAACTATTTGATAAAAAGTTAGAGTCACAATCAGATGCTGATGCATTTACATAATCTAAGACAGATATTGTACCTACTTTTTGACTTGACGTATTATCAACTCCACTATCTCCAGATAAAACTGATTTAAGTGCATCTATTGATGATTCAGAACTTGGAACACTACCAATTTGATAATCATTATTAATAATCTTTTTAGTATAGTAAGTTGTCTCTCCATCTGTTTTAGATAAAAGTAATGTATTAAGCGCTGAATTTCTAAATGAAATACTATTTGTGTTATTCCATGTATTAGTAGCAATTGGTGTTGTACTAATTAATTTTACTTTGTAATTCTCTTTATCTATGCTTAAAACTCTCCATGAAGTATTTCTTATATTATTACCATCTACACCAGTAAGTGTTACAAAGTTATTAGGCTCAACTCCTCTAAATACATATTCACTATCTAAATCATACAATCCTGAATCTGATTGTCCCCTAGTTTTTAATTGCTTTTGATTTAAGTTATATAAAGCTAGACCTGTTGATACTACTTCTTTTGATGATTCATCTTTAACAAATTTTTTTGCAGATCTATCATATGAATATATAATTGAACCAAACTCATCATTTTCTTCACTTGCATAATTAAGACATGATTTTTCCAAATAAACATGATTATATTTTTTATTGCTTGGATTATATTTTACTTGAATACAACCATTCATTATAGATCTATCTTTTGGGCTTTTTATTGGATCAGGTTCTAAAAAGCCAGAAAATCTAAGTGCTTCTAAACTTATATATACAGTATTAGCATGTGTACTATCTAATAAATTCACATTTGAACTTGACCATTTTTCTGCAGCAAGTTGTATATCTAATACTTGTGCATTATATAAATCATTTTTTGAATTATTAATTACTTTTGTAACATTAGGAAATATTATCATAGATGTTATTGATAAAATAATTATTACAGCAAGTAATTCTATTAAAGTAAAACCTTTCTTCATAAAAACCTCCTAATTACTAATATTATATTTATTACTTAAAATAACATTTAATGTCATATCATTTGTTATAACGCTATTAGGCGCAATACTTTGTTCTGTTACGTAACCATATCCTTCTATATTATACTTAATATTTAAAAGCTTTGAAAGTGTTACAATATCTTTTCTACTAAATCCAGATAGATTAGGCATTCTATATTCACTTGAATTTGTAAGTAATATTATCTTTTCAAAAGGAGCTAATTCTTCACCTTTTTTAATTGATTGTTTTGTTATTTTATCTCCACTTCCAATTATTATAGGTCTAACTAAATTGTCTTCTAATTCTTTTTTTACATCATCAACATTTTTACTTACATAAGACTTAACTGTATAACTAGTTGTTTGTCTTTCTGTAATTTCTGTAAACATATTTTTATATTTTGCTATATTTTGCATCAATGATTTAACGTTTTTATATAGACCAGATGATTTACCCCATACTGGTTTTTTCATTGCGGCATATATTATAATTTTAGGATTATCTTTTGGATACATTCCTGAGAATGAGAATATATAATCATTGTCTCCTGTTGAATATGATTTTGTTTGAACATTATATATTTGACTTGTACCAGTTTTTCCTATAACATCAAAGCCATCAATTCTATAAGGATATCCAGTTGATCCAGCATCTGTTCCATGAATAACGTTATACATTAAATCTTTTATTTTATTAACAGTAGTCTCACTAACAACTTGTTTTTCTTCAACTTTTCTTTCATATATTGTTTTTTTAGTATTTGAATCTACAATTTTACTTACTATATGAGGTTTTAACATCTTACCATTATTAGAAATAATAGTTAGAGCTTGTAGTTGTTGAATTGCAGTTGTTGAAATACCTTGACCGAATCCTGCGTTATAGAATTCTACATCATAAGTAAATTTAACATTACCTTTAGATTCATTAGATAGCTCTATTCCTGTAGTAGAACCAAATCCATACTTTTTAAAACATTCTTTTAGTTCTTTTTTAGTTAAAGAATTCTTCTTTGAAAGTAAGTTTGCTATACCTACATTACTTGAATATTCAAGTCCTTTATCATAAGATATCATACCCCATCCTGGATGATACCAATCATATATTGTATGTTCTCCTACTTCAAATTTACCTGAGAGGAACGTTTCATATCCAGTATATTTTCCATTTTCCATAGCGCACATATATGTAAATGTTTTCATTACAGATCCAGGTTCATAAGTTTTAGTTATAAGTGGGTTTTCATAATCTGTTATATCTCTATAATTTGGATTAAAAGAAGGTGTTGATGAAGATGCAAGTATATCTCCAGTCTCAGCATCCATTACACTAATTAGTGCCCATTCAGGATGATAGTTATCTTCAATATCTTTAACAGCTGATTCTGTAAATCTTTGTATTCCAGCATCAAGTGTTAAATATATATCACTACCGTCTTTTGATGGTATTGATTTTTCTTTTGTTCCATTAATTTTATATCCATATTTATTTACTTGATATTCAGAATATCCATCTGTACCCGATAATTTTTTGTTATATTCTGACTCTATACCCATTTCACCAACAATCTCATTAGTTATTATTTCATTATCTTCCTCATCATATAATTTAACTTCTGTATTCTTAGCATACCCTATTAAATAAGAAGCAAAATTACCATTTGGATAAAATCTTTTTTGACTTTCTGTAAAACTGATTCCTGGAAGATTTAAGGCTTTAATCTCATCTTTTGTTATTTCAGTTAATCCTCTACCACAAGATCCTAGTTCAACTTGATATTTATCTTGAGATATTTTTTCTTTAATATAATCTACTTCACATCCTAGTATAGGAGATAATGCTTCGGCTGTTTTATCAACATCATGTACATAATCATCTTTAGTATAAACTTTACTTTTTTCTAGTGAAATTATTATTGTGTATGAGCTAACATTTAAAGCTAAGCTATTTCCATTACTATCATAAATTGTTCCTCTTTTAGCTTTTATTGTTTTTTTAATAGTGTTTCTGCTTGATGCAAACTCACTCATATTTTTTCCATATATAGAAGGTGATAGAGAAAGGTATGCAAACTTTATATACAATAAAAAAATACATATAGAAAAACAATAAAATAAGTATTTTGGTAAATGCCATATTTTTTTCTTTCCATATGTATTCATTATTACACCCTCTTAGTCGTCTATTATTACTATACTATCATTATTATACGCTAAACCCATGTTGGATGCAACATCTTTAACCTTATCATAAGCAGTAAGTTCGTTGACTTTCATAGTTAAACTTTCATTAACTTTCTTTTGTCTTTCAATGTCGTTTGATTGTGACTCTATCTTCATGCTTAAGTTAGTAATTCCAGCACTAAAGAAAATTCGAGTTACAACAGTCATAAATAGGCATAGAAAAGCCATACTATATAAAAGCACTTCACCTTTTGTTAATCTTGATTTTCTTCTCTTTGCCATATTTATCATCCCTTTTTATTTTACTTTTTCTATAACTCTAAGTTTAGAAGAACGTGCTCTTGGATTATATAAAAGTTCTTCTTTACTTGGTTTTATAACATTAAATGCTTTAAATTCTTTTTGATATTCTTCTGGTATAAAAGGTAGATTTTTAAATGCATCATCTATCTTAGATACTTCAGTAAATTTATTTTTAACTATCTTATCTTCTAGAGAATGAAATGTTATTACACATATCCTTCCATCTTTTTTTATAAGTGTTAGTGCATCATCTAAAGCTATTTTTAAAACATCTAACTCTTTATTAACTTCAATTCTTATTGCTTGAAATATTTTTCTTGCTGGATGTTTTTCTCTTTTATATTTTTCTGGTACAGCACTTTTTACTATTTCAACTAGTTCAAGAGTACCTTCTATTTTTTTATTCTTTCTATATTCAACTATTTTATCTGCAATTTTTAAAGCAAATTTTTCTTCTCCATAGTCTCTAAATATACGTACTAAATCTTCTTTTGAATATTCATTAACAACTTCATAAGCTGATAAATCCTGAGTTTGATCCATACGCATATCAAGCTTTGCATCTTTATGGAAAGAAAATCCTCTATAATCTTCATCTAATTGTGGTGAAGATACGCCAAGGTCAAATAGTATTCCATCAACTTTATCAATTCCAAGTTTATTAAGTTCACTTTTCATATTTTTAAAGTTGCTTCTAACTATTGTAAAGTTATCTCCTATTTTAGATAATCTTTCACGACTTGATTTAATTGCCTCATCATCTTGATCAAATGAGATTAGCCTTCCTTTTGGAATTCTTTTTAATATTTCACTACTATGTCCTGCATAACCAAGTGTTGCATCAACTATTACACTATCTTCCTTTAAGTTTAAATTTTCAATACATTCATCTAATAAAACTGATTTATGCATTGAATTCAACTGTGAATAGTTTTTCTGCTATATCAGATAGATTTTCTTCATTATCATTAATGAAGTTATTCCAAGATTCTTTATCCCAAATTTCAATTCTCTCGTTTACTCCGATAATAACACATTCCTTGTTTAGGTTAGCATAACTTTTTAGTGGTGATGTAATATTAATTCTTCCTTGTTTATCATAATCAGTTTGAGTGGCACCTGATAGGAAGAATCTCATGAAAGCTCTGGCATCTTTAGTATTAGGTAATTCTTTATATTTTGAAATAACTCTATCCCATTCTGCTTTAGGATATACGAATAGACATTTATCAAGGCCTCTTGTTACAATAAAATCAGTACCAAGTTCCTCTCTAAATTTTGATGGAATTGTTATTCTTCCTTTATCATCTATTGTGTAATTATATTCCCCCATAAACATAATAATCACCCACTCTTTGCCACATTCTTCCACTGGCTACCACTATTATAATATTTTATTTATTGTTTGTAAATATAAAAATGTCAAAAAGAGTGTCAAAAAAAGAAGTTTTTTTAAACCTCTTTTAATACATAATATCTATATCTACTGCTTTTTTAATTCCATCTACTAATCCATCATCACAAATTTGCCAAATTGAGTATTTTCCATCATATGTAACACTTTTATTATACTGAGCTAACCATACATCATATTTAGAACTATCCCATATATATTCTAAATATTTTTTACTAGAATAAAGCATACCTTTATATCCTTTTGCTTCTACTATTTTAATAAATTCTTGAGCCAGATTATTTAACTCATAAAAGCTTAAATTAAATTCATTAAAATATCTCCACTCTTCCCAATCA
This sequence comes from uncultured Muribaculaceae bacterium, assembly GCA_964518415.1. Taxonomy (GTDB): domain Bacteria; phylum Bacillota_I; class Bacilli_A; order RF39; family UBA660; genus CAJOJO01. Next base: position 6,024 of record CAZFGE010000019.1, on the reverse strand, counting down.
AATACAATAGGTAAATCTATTTTGTAATTTTTTATTTGTTTTAATACCCACTTTGCATCTTCACGAGCCATTTTAATAGAGTCAGCATATGAATAAAAATATATTCCTGCTTTTATACCATATTTATTAGCTCCTTCTATATTATCTTTGAATTTAGTGTCTAATACATATTCTCCATCAGTTCCCTTTTTATATCCAACTCTAATCATTACGAATTCTACACCTGCATTTTTTAATGCTTCAAAATCTATATCTCCTTGATGTGACGATATATCAATACCTATTTTGTTAGTTTCTGTCTTATAGTTAGCAACTACTTCATCAAAATTTGTATGTATATCTTCTTTTTTTACCTGATTTAAATTTGGTTTATATACATTTAATTTAAATGCTTGTGACTCTTCATTACCACTTTTATCTATTGCTTTATATACTAAATCATATGTACCTTCAGTATTTAAATCATACTCTCCTTCTATATAACAATTTGGCTTAGAATCATAATTATCACCACATAGTATTGATTTAGCAAGATCTATATCACTGTTAACCTTAACACTATAACTGTCAGAAAGCCATATTAAAGGTTTAACTGTATCTACTACATCAATATCAAATTCATATGATACTTTTATTTTATCATCATTTATAAAGTTAAATTTAATATGTTTTTTACCTAGTTTTTTTGAATCAATTATAAAGTCATCTATAATTTTGCCATTGATACTTTTTATATAATCTGATACATGTGCCTCACTCAAAAATTCAAGAGTTAAATCATCTTTTAAATTAACTTCTATCTTTGCATATTTGACTCTTAAATAATTATATATAAATATACCACCTATAATAATTCCAATACAAATAATAAAAAGTAATAATCTATATAAAGTCTTCTTCATTTTATCACCTATTTAATTATAGCAAAAAAATATAGATTATTCATCTATATTTTATGGTTGTGTTACATGCTCACATCCTATCATACTATTTGAAACTACAGCACATGATATTTTTTGATTATAATCAGCATATGAAACACTATTTTGTGTTCCAACTTCAATCCATGCATTATCTACATCTGATACAGCAGCAATTCTACCATTTTCTTGTTCATACACATTATATGTTGGAAATAAAGTTTCTAATTGTTGTTTGATTGTTGCTTTATCTTGATTAATTATTGTAGATGGTATACATACTTTATTTTTAGAACATACATCTATACCAGTAATTTTACCTATATTAGATAGTTTTATTCTAAAATAACTAGGCCATGCCGGATTTGGTTGAGTTAAATACTCTAAATCAGGTGTTGTAAATGATTTCTTTGAACATACAGATGCATTCATACCAAGTGAAGTTGCATATCCAGTACATTCATCTTGAGTTTGAAAACCAAGTGATAAATCATCAATTGAAGCTACAAACATATTATCAATTGTTGTTACATCGATAGGATAGCCAATTAAAGTTGCAGTATATTTATTAAAATATACATATTCAGGATAAACTTTTGGACTAGATGCTAATGTACCATTTTTAACAACTGTTTTATCAGTTCCATCATATGATACGACATAGTCTCCTATTTTAAGCGAATATCTACCTACTCCAGTTTTTAAAACCTCAATCCATCCAGCGTCAGGCATTTTCCCTTTAACTTTTACTTTATATTGATTTAAAGGTAAATTATATATATCTTGTTCTAAATCATCAGAATCATCATCATTCATTAAATTAATAGCTTTTTGTTTTTCAACTGCATCAATATATCCTAGTGCAGATGATTCAGCTGCTCCTTTTCTAGCATTTTCTACAACCCCTAAGATTGTTGGTGTAGCAATTAATGCAATAATTGCAAGTATTACTATTACTGCAAGTAATTCTATAAGCGTAAATCCCTTTTTCATTTTAAATCCTCCTTATACACTAGTTTAATTATATATAATAGAATTTTTTTAAGCAATAAAAAAGCTTGTGATTTAACACAAGTTTACATTTTTATATTGTTTACTCTATCAAGTATTCTATCTTTACCAAGAAGTCTTAAAATTTCATATAAATCTGGAGTTTGTGAGCGTGATGTAACACTAACTCTAATTGCTGTAGTTAAATCAGCTACATTGCCTTTAAAGTTTTCAGGATTTGCTTTATATTCTTTCATATTTGACGCATAACCTAGTCTATCACATAACTCTTTAATTTTATTAAACCATGTATCTTTATCGTCATTTGAATCATAATATTCATTCATATAAGTATTAACAATGTTTTTAACTTCTTCTATATCATTTATTTTTCCAAAGTCATAAGATTCTGGATTATATAACTCATCATACATATATGAAATAAGTGGTCTAATTGATTCATAATTTTCATAGTCTTTTCTAGGTTTAGCTTGGCATCTTTCTATATTTAAAATATCTATTGTATAGTCTTTATATTTAGTAATTAGTTCATTAAATTCAGTATCATATTTGCTAGTCCACTCAAGGAGTCTATTATATAACTCAACTGCAGATAATTTACTAATTATATTTTTAGAAATATTATTTAATTTTTCCATATCATATAAAGCTCCACCTGTTGCTGACATTTTCTTAGGACTATAAACAAATTCTAAATATGATTTATCTGGATTAGCTGTATGCCACTCTTCATAGTTTGAGTTAATTATTGTAAGAAGAGATTCTATTACAGCTTCTATTGGATAACCATGTTCTTCATAATATGACATAGTTGCTTCTGGATCTTTTCTCTTAGATAGTTTACGTGTTGAATTACCTTCTTTTTTAACAATTAAAGGAGTATGAATATATTTAGGAGCCTCTACTCCAAATGCATTAAATAACTCAACATGAATAGGTACTGATGGAAGCCATTCTTCTCCTCTAACTACATGTGTAGTACCCATTAAAAAGTCATCTACAAAGTGTGCGAAATGATATGTTGGAAGTTTATTTTCACTTTTCATAATAACGATATCTTGATCATTTTCAGGAAGTGATAACATACCTCTAACTAAATCATTAAAGAAGAATTTTTTCTCAAAGTTACCATTTGATTTAAATCTAATAGTATAAGGTACACCTGCCTTAACTTTCTCAATCATCTCTTCAACTTTCATTCTTCTACATTTGGCGTATCTTCCATAATATCCGGTTCTTTGTTTTGATGCTTCTTGCATTGAACGAATCTCATCTAATTCTTCTTTAGTACAGAAGCATGGATATGCTCTACCTATCTCAATTAAATGTTTTATAAATGCATGATAAATTTCTTTTCTCTCACTTTGAATATATGGTCCATAATTACCAACTACATTACCTTTAAATTCATATTCATCAGGATTAATACCATAATGTTTTAAAGTAGTCATAATAAGTTCTACAGCAGATTCTACTTCTCTTTTTTGATCAGTATCTTCATTTCTTAAATAAAATACACCATTAGTATTTTTAGCCATTAAATAATCAATTATTGCTTGATAGAATCCTCCTAAATGCATAAACCCTGTTGGAGATGGTGCGAATCTAGTTACACATGCTCCTTCAGGTAAATCACGTTTAGGATACATTTTTATATAGTCTTCAATAGTCTTATCAATATCAGGAAATATAAGACTTGCTAATTCTTTATTTTTATCCATAAAAATCACCTATCTAATTATATCAAATATTGAAAAAAAAAGAAATAGATTAGTCTATTTTCACTATTTCTAATTTTTCATTAACATGAGCAAGTATAAGTTTTACTTCATCAGGATAATCTAAATCTTCATCATAAGTTAATTTTAAATCAACTATATAAGCTTTATCATCTTTTAATTTATCACCTTTATACTCATCTTGTTCAATATTAGTCACTTCTACTTCTTTAACATTAGGTAACTCTTGATTTCTCTTACCATAAACATTACTTTTTACATAAGCATAAATTGTATCTTTAGCCTTTTTTGTAAAACTTGATTGTGAATCAGTATAAATGAATTGAACTCCTCCTACATCACTTTTACTAATTGCATATTTTAATGAATAAAAATCTGTTACAAATAGTTTACTTATTAATGAAGCATATTCTTCCTCATCAACGTTATCACTTTCTAAACATTTTTTTAATTCTTCAAATAAGCTTTTAAAATACTCAGAGTCATTTTCATTTAAAGTATATCCATATCCATCAATAGTCATTAATGTTTTAACTTCTCCGCTACCTTTTATTGAATCATATATAGATTTAATACTAAATACTAAGAATACTAAAAGCGCTACTAAAATTATAATAAATAAATGTTTTAATTTAAATCTTTTTTTCATTAATTACCAGTCCCAGCCTTTTCTTCTTCTTTTTTTACCATATCATATACAATGATACTATTGGAAATACTAATATATTTAGACGCTAATTCACTATTTTTTTCAATGTAATCACTACTTATTATTGCATTTTCATCTAATACTTTATATTCACCTTTTCCTTGATTATAGTATATTTTATTAGTTAACCAATTTCCATCAGGGAATACTACTACGTTTTCTTCACCGTCTTTAAGACTCATTATATCTGTACCAAGAGCATATTTGCTTTTTATACCCATCATATTTCCTAAAGTTGGAAGAGCATCATACATACCCATTGCTTCAGTTATTTCTTTATTAAGTAGTTTATTACCTTTTGAATCTTTTGTCCAAATAATAAATGGTACTTCACGATTTAACTCATAATCATAAAAATCTACATTTCTATAATTAGGATCACTTGGATCTAACATACTATTAGTCTCAGGATTATAGTTATAATACCATAAATATTCTGATTTTTTAAGTTTTGCATCATGGTCACCATATATAACAATTACTGTATTATCAAGTAGTCCTTCTTTATCCATATCATCTATTAATTGACCTAATGCTTCATCAGCATAATGAGCAGATTTAAAGTAACTACCAAGTTTCTTTCCTTCCATGAATGGTGCTTCTAGAGTTTGTGTTGTACCATCTTCATTAACATGATTATAAGTCATTGTTACTTTATAGTCACTATAGTTTTCAATATCTGTAAATGGTGTATGATTTGATAGCATTATAAGTAATCCATACCAATTAGAGTGTTTATCATTAATTCCTTTTAGTTTTGGAATAACTTGTCTAAAGAATGATTTATCAGATAAACCAAGTCCAATTGTTTCATCAATTGTAAAGTCTTTTGTATAACAATAAAAATCATTATATCCAAAACTTTTATGAGTTACTTGTCTATTCCAGAATGTACAGTTATTACCATGCATACTAAATGTATAATAGTTTTTATTATTAAATGCTTTTTGAATTGTTGGATAGTCTCTATCATAATAACTTATAAATACTGTACCAGAGCTTGCTGGCATTAATGATGTTGAGAATGTAAATTCTGTATCACTACTTGTTCCTACACTTTCTTGTGAGTGGAAGTTTGAAAAATATAAACCTTCACTTGCAAGTCTTTTTAAATTAGGTGTTACATCAATACCATTAAAACTAGTATTTAGTAAGAAATTTTGAATTGACTCTGCATGTATAACAAGAACATTTTTTCCTTCAAATATTCCTGTATAATCATTTATTTTTTCTTCAGTATTTTTTGTTTGATAGAATTCTCTAAATTCTTTTGCATTTTTATCATATCCAAATAATGGATTAAGTTCTGATTTTATGGTTGCTAGTAAGTCATTAAATTGATATGTATATGCACCAAATTCCATAACAACTGACTCTCTATTCCATTGTTTATTAAGTCTTGATATATCAACACTTGTTAACATTGACATGAATATAAATAGAGATACTATACCAGCAATAAGTGTATTAAATGATCTAACTTTACCATTTTCAATCTTACCTGCTTTTTCATAGTAATTTTTTCTTTTTAAATATTTATTTACAAAGAACATAGCAAGTATTTGCCATAAATAACAGAAATCTTTTACTTCCATTACATTTTGTACAACTGCATCACCAACATCTACAATTTGAAGAGATGTCT
>CAZFGE010000018.1:0-13044 GCA_964518415.1 uncultured Muribaculaceae bacterium | reverse complement strand
GGATGAATCGCACGATGTAGCGGCCGAAGGTCGTCATGCCGGATCAGCTCTCTCCCACCAGCGCGACCGTCTCGCCCTTGTAGATGGAGAAGTTCACGTCGTTCACGGCCACGAACTTCTTGCGCCCGGTGCCGAACGTCACCTGCATATCCTTGACCGTGACCAGCTCCAGCCGGTTCGGGTCCAGGTGCGGGTGATAGGCGTTCGGGTCCGTTCCCCTGGGCTTGCCGCCCTGGGCCTCCAGCATCTTGATCGCCTGGGGCTGCTCCACCTTGGGCGCGCGGGGATCGCGCAGCCACGCCTTGACGTTGTGGGTGGCGGTCACCTCGTACATGGGCGGCTCTTCCAGGAAATCGATGTTGAGGGCGTGGCGGTTGCGGGGTATAAAAAAAGAACTAATTATACCTCAGTATCTAGTTCTCCATATTTTTCTTTATATTTACTTAATTCACTCATAACTTCATTAAGTAAATTATTTGTTATAATATTGTCATTTTTAAGAGAATCATATAATTTCTTATAATCAGGTTCATCAGATGATGCAATATTATCACTGATACTATTATTATTATCAGTATTATTAATTATAGCAGTTTCACCAAGTGAAACCATTGGTTCTAATTTAACTTCAACATTATCTTCGTCTGTCTTAACTTGAACAATTTTATTATCTATAGCATTAATATTATTTTCATCAGCAGTATCAACTGAAGTATAATCAGGTAATGGTGAAACAGGTTGTATCGTTTCTAAATTTGGTGTAACTTTTAAATCAATTTCCTCACCAGATGTCATATAATTATTATTTTCCCTAAGCATAGTTTGATCAATTGATTCCAATGCATCATCTTTTGTACTCAAAATAGAATCACTTGTAGTATTTTCATCAAAGGAATAATTAGAAGCTAATAACTCAACCAAACTTGAATCAAGTTTAAAGAAACGAGGTTCTACTATTTTAATTCCTTCTATTTCATGATAATTTAGGTCAATTGTCATACTCTTTTTGTTCTTTTTCAACTCTTTTAAAACCTTTTTTACAATTGACTGCATACTAGACCAATCAGCTTCATTTTTAATGGTTTGGACAACAGGGAAACCTAACTCTTCCATTATTCTAACTAAGTAAAGTTTCTTATAATTTTTTTCATCAACTTCTCCCATTGAATAAATCAAGAAACAATCATTTTTAAATCTAAAATATCTAATCAAATCAACACTCATTTTAGTGTTATCTGAATTAGTTATAGTTAACTTTATCATAATATCAATCCCTCTTATTCTCTATTCTTTTTAATTATATCATTTAAGCAGATAAAAATTCAACAACAAATTAAAAAAGGCAACAAAAATGTTGCACTTGATTCTACAAAATATTATTTACTTTCCATTAATTTTTTTTGTTCCATCATAAACTCTGTAATCATTGTTTCAATTTCAGGAAGAGCTCTATCATCAATATTTGAAATAGCAACAAATTCCTTAATAGTATCAATATAAATTTTACCCCAAATAATACCCATTGTAACCTTTAAATCATTAAATAAGTCTGGGGTAATTGCTGTAAATAAATATCCAAAGAAAAATCTTTTTCTACCTATCATAATACGCTTGTTAGTAAGAACAAACGCATAAGTTGAAAGAATATCAAATGGATTATCATTTTTTTGAGCAGCAAATGCATAAATAATCTCTTCACCAGGATTCAAATGCTTTTCAATTATCCTTGCATGATATTTAAGTCTCCAAGCAAGCGTTCTTGGATATTTCTTTTTAAAAGCTTTTAGTCTTTCGTAAACGTTCATCAAATCACCTTCACTATGCCATATTATACCACATTTTATAAAAAACAACAAAAAGATTACTTTTGAAGTTTTTTTATTTTAAATGTATTCAATTCAGAATATAACTTCTTTTTTTCATCTAAAGTTAATTCATCAACAATTGAATTACATTTGTCAAAATTAAATTCCAAGTAATTATCTTCCCTCTCATATTCATTACCAGAATAATTAAAAATAGTAAAATCACCATTTTCTAAATAGTCTCCTCTAGCAATAATATATGTCGATGGAAAAAGACTTAATTCATTAAAATTATTATCCCAGTCTTTAACATTTAAAAAATAACCACTTGTCCAATCACTTCCAATTAAAACAAAACGTTCAAGATTATAATATATATCTAATTCCTTTAAAATTTTATCGTCATAGCAATAATACTCTCTTATATAATCAAGAATTTTCCATACACTAAATGTCGGTATATTGCGTAGATATATATTTAATTTTCTCCTTTCCCTAAGTTTATTAATTCTATAAGCATAATCAGGATAATAATAACTATTATTCTTTATAAACTCAATATAATTATATAAATCTGTTTTATCAACAGTTTTATTATCCATTATAAAATCTTTATAACATTCAACTATACTTGAATCAACAGATTTATTAAGATAAAAATTACCATCTGACTTTTTTTCAATACATGGAGCTAAAATTAAATCTTTATTTAAATAAAGATACTTATATTTTTCTAAAATTAATTTAATTCTGTTATCATCTTGTTGCATATTATCCACCCCTTAAAATAATTATACACATAAAATGCCTGTTAAAAAAGTGTGAATTATAAACTTTAAGAAAGTTTACAATTGCTTTTACATAAAAATAAGAAATCCAATACATACATTAGATTTCTTTCATATAAATATTATATCTTTATAATATAACATTAGCATCTATTTAATAATAACTATAATTCTATTTCATTCATAATCTGATCTTTATTTTTACTATTAACCTTAATTCCATATTCACAAACAGGACAAATTAAAACTTTTTTTCTATACAAAGGAAAAATAGGTATAAAAAATAATGTGAACCAAGTCCATAAATGACATAATTGCCATTCAGAATCATTTTGACAATGACTACAATGATTTTTTCCACGTGTATGTCCTTTTTTTATTTTAAAAGTTCTTGTACCATAAATAATCATTATTTCACCACACCCTCAAAAATCTTTTTTAACTCATTAAAATCTTTATTGCTAAACGCATATAAATCATATTCAATAACTTTACCATCATTAGGTAGCACCTTCATAATATATTTAAAGAATACTGGAATTAAATAATATGTTTGAGTAATTCTTTTTTCAACAAATATAGAGGTATTTCTAATATCATAATCAGATCCAATTAAATTATCTCTACATTTCACTTTAATCTTTTCGTTTTTTACTTCAATTTCAATTTTCTTTTTAACAAATACATAATAGATATTATAAATTGCTACAGCAGCAAAAATATACATAGAATAAGCCTTAAAAGGTAGAATATACATATGTCCTAATATAGGCCTTAAAATTGCATTAATAAAGCCTATAATAGTAAATAATAATTCACACAATATAATTGATATGATAGTTCGTAATATAGTTTTTATTATCTTATTAAATAAATTTGCTTTAAAACTTTTATCCATCATCTGCATACCTCATTTTGTATTTATATAAACTTCAAAGAAAAATCTCGTAGTCTCATAAAATAGAGACTAAACGAGATTATTTACCACAACAGTTTTTATATTTCTTCCCTGAACCACATGGGCAAGCATCATTTCTTCCAACTTTTTGAACTCTTTTTGGAGATTGTTTTTTCTCTTTATTAACATCTCTAACAGCCTCGCCCTTTATAACTTGCTTTCTCTCAACGTTTTGTCTAATCTCAGAACGCATCAAGTATAAAGTAACATCTTTATCGATGCTATCAAGCATCTCATCATAAAGCTCAAAGCCTTCAGAAGTATAAGCTCTTAAAGGATCAACTTGACCATAACTTCTAAGTCCAATACCTTCTCTTAAGTTAGCCATTGTATTAATATGTTCCATCCAATGAGTATCAATAACTCTAAGAGTAATAGCTTTTTCAAACTCCTTAGTTACTTCTTCAGGAATATCAGCAAGTTTTCCATCGTATTCAGCAAGCATTTTATTATATAAGAAATCAATTACTTCATCAGGTGTTAATTTCTTTAAATCATCAAATAAAACTGCATTCTTAAGTAGGTTTTCATTACATACCTCTAAGATATCAGTAATATCTTGATCAGTTAAATATCCCTCAGGCATAATGTGATTATTAACTAACCCAGTTACAAAAGTTTTAAATGTTTCTAAAACTACTTCATGTATAGAATCAGAATCTAATATTTCATTTCTCTTGCTATAAATGTATTCTCTTTGTTGATTAATTACATCATCATATTGAAGTAAATTTTTACGAATATCAAAGTTATTTCCTTCAACTCTTTTTTGAGCAGATTCAATAGAGCCTGATAGGAATTTATTTCTAATTGAAACATCATCACTAAATCCAACACTAGCTAATAATGCTTTAGCTCTATCAGTACCAAAACGCACCATTAAATCATCTTCAAATGAAACACAGAATTGAGAGAATCCTGGGTCACCTTGACGACCAGCACGTCCTCTAAGTTGGTTATCAATACGTCTTGATTCATGACGCTCAGTACCAATTACACATAAACCACCAAGTTCTTTAATTTCATCACTAATTTTAATATCTGTACCACGTCCAGCCATATTAGTTGCAATAGTAACTGCACCCTTTTCACCAGCTTTAGCAATAATTTCGGCTTCACGTGCATTATTCTTAGCATTTAATACTTCATGTGGAATATGTTCTTTTTTTAGCATAGAACTTATAAGTTCACTTGTCTCAACAGCTATAGTACCGACAAGTACTGGTTGTCCTTTAGCATGTCTTTCCTTAATTTCATTAACTATCGCTTTATATTTACCAGCCTTAGTGGCAAATAATAAATCACCATAATCAATTCTAGATACTGGTTTATTAGTTGGAATTTCAATAACATACATGTTATAGATTTCTCTAAATTCTTCCTCTTCAGTCTTAGCAGTACCAGTCATACCAGCAAGTTTATTATACATTCTAAATAAGTTTTGGAATGTAATAGTAGCAAGTGTTTTAGTCTCTTGTTGAATATCAACACCCTCTTTAGCTTCAATTGCTTGATGAAGCCCATCAGAGAAGTTTCTACCTGCCATTAAACGTCCAGTAAATGGGTCTACAATAACAATTTTACCATCATCACTTACAACATAATCCATATCCCTTTTCATGACAAAATTAGCGCGTAATGCTTGATTAATATAATGTACTAAATTTGTATTATTTAAATCATATAAATTATTTACTTTGAAATAAGCCTCAGCCTCTTTAATACCCTTTTCATCAAGTGTTACAGCTTTTTCTTTTTCATCATATAAATAACCATTATTTTCTTTTAATTTTTTTACAAATCTATCAGCATCTATATATAAATTGGCTGACTTCATTTGTCCACCAGAAATAATAAGTGGAGTTCTAGCCTCATCGATTAAAACAGAATCAACTTCATCGATAATAACAAAGTTAAGAGGTCTTTGAACTCTATCTTCTGCTCTAACAACCATATTATCTCTTAAATAGTCAAATCCAAGTTCATTATTAGTTGTATACATAATGTCGCAATTATAAGCTTCTTGTTTTTCTTTTGGCGTACTTTCTCTAAAGTTAATACCAACAGTAAGTCCTAAGAAACGATATATATTACCCATCCAGTTAGCATCACGTTCAGCTAAGTATTCATTAACTGTAATAATGTGAACACCTTTACCTGATAATGCATTTAAATATGCTGGCATAGTAGCAGTTAAAGTTTTACCTTCACCAGTTTTCATCTCAGCAATATTACCTTCGTGAATAGCAAGTCCACCTAAGATTTGTACATAGAAAGGCTTTTCGCCAATAACTCTATATGCAGCCTCACGAGCAACTGCAAACGCCTCAATCTTAATATCTTCAAGAGTCTCTCCGTTTTCAAGTCTTGCTTTAAACTCTTCTGTCTTAGCAGTCAATTCTTTATCATTTAATGCAGAAATCTCGCCTTCAAGTTCCATTATCTTGTCGGCATCCTTTTTAAACTTTTCTAATTCTTTATATTCATGGTCAAATATTTTTTTAAATAGTCCCATAGTCTTATCCTCCTTATTTGCCATACAATATAATTTTATCAAAAAACATGGAAAAATAATAGTATTTAGCTAAATTTAAAAGAAAAAAGGACTAAAATTAGTCCTTATCGATATCTATAATACCATAATTGCCATCTTTTCTTTTGTATAAAACTGACATAGTATCAGTATCAGCATTTTTAAATACAAAGAATGGATGATCAAGTAAATTCATCTGTAGAATTGCCTCTTCTTCATTCATTGGTTTTAAATTAAGAGTTTTTCTCTTAACAATGCTTTCTTCTACATCTTCTTCTTTAGTTGTTTCAAAATCTACTAAGGCGATTGCCTCTTTAACACGCATATTACGAGTTTTATTTTTTCTAATTTGTCTTTCTAGTTTATCAGTAACTTTATCGATTGCAGTATATAAATCTTTATCTACTTCCTCAGATCTTAAAATTACTCTTTTGATTGGAATTGTAACATCTATTCGTTGATTAATTCCTTGGGTTTTAATAACTACATTAGCCTCTATTTCACCTGCATCCTTAAAGTATTTATTAAGTCTAGCAAGCTTAGTTTCAATGTAATTACTAATAGCTTCAGTAACCTCTAATTTGCTACCTCTAATGTTAAACTTCATAACACCATTCCTTTCTAACTAGTATTATAACACCTTAAAAAAAATTTTCAAATTGCAAAATAAAAAAACTACTAAACTAAAGTAGTTTTAATTTCTACTACATTTTTTGCTTGTAAGCCTTTATCAGTTCTAACAAGTTCGAATTCAACATATTGGCCTTCAACTAATGTCTTATATCCTTCAGATAAGATAGATGAGTAATGAACAAATATGTCTTCGTGATCATTGTACTCAATAAAGCCAAATCCCTTATCATTGTTGAACCATTTTACTTTACCTCTTAACATACAACTCTCCCTTCTATTCTAATACTTCTCTTACAGCAAACTATTTACATCTGCCGAAGAAAGCAAATCCATTATATCAAAACTTTGACATATTTTTTTAAAGTATGCACGAATCGTCGTTTTTTATGCACAAATGGTAATTTTTACCAATTTTTTTAACCATTTTTTACCGTTCGTACAAGATATCTTACATTTCGTGCACATTTCAAAATTTACGCAATTTTTAAATATATAATCAAAATGCAGTGAGGTGTATGATGTATGAAAAAGGTATTCTTAAATACCTGCTTAAAAGCAATAACAGAAAATGATCCTAGTATAGATAAAACTAAACTAGAGGAAATACGATATGGTTTAGAAGGACTATACTTAACAATTACAAAAACAATTGTTATATTTGCTCTAACAATTATACTTGGGACATTTAAAGAAATGTTAATAATGCTTTTTATATTTAACATTTTAAGAAAAACTGGATTTGGAATACATGCTAAGAAAAGTTGGCAATGTTGGGTATCATCACTATCAATATTTGTGATATTTCCTTATATTGCAAAATTAGCTATATTACCAAAATTATTAAAAATTATTCTAAGTATGATTTCAATTGCAGTAATGTTTCTATATGCGCCTGCTGACACATATAAACGTCCTCTAATCAATAAAAAGAAAAGAATGATATGGAAGACTTTATCTGTTATTAATTGTTCAATCATGAGTATTATTTTAATTATTATAAAAGATAATACTTTGAGCAATTTATTGTTATTTGGTATTTATACAGAAGTGGCATTAATAAATCCTATAACATATAAGATTTTTAAATTACCATATAACAACTATAAAACATATGGTTTAAACAGTAATGTTTAAATAAATATCAGTCAAGGAGGTGCAGAATGTTAAATTTATTCGCTAGTGCTTTAGCAGGATTAGGAAGAGTATTTGCTACTGTTGGTTCAGTTGGATGTGCAATGTTGTTTATTGAAGAACCAGAATGTCCAAAATCTTTGTTAAAATAATAAAAATAGAGTTAATTATTAACTCTATTTTTTTATATATAATTTTTGTACATAATAGATGCCATTTAAACTTTTATCAGAATAAAGTGAATCATTATGATTTAATATATCTTTAACAAGAGACAGTCCATATCCTTTTCCATCTCCCTTAGTAGTATATCCTGCTTCCTCCATTTTAGAAATATCAAATGCATTAGAATAAGTATTTGAAATACTGAAAACCCAATTATCGTCTTCAATATAGAATTCCAGAATAATATACTTTTCTTTTGAATAAAGACAAGCTTCTATTGCATTATCAATGTAAACTCCAATCACTTTACTAATATCCTTAAGATTTCTATTAATTCTCTCATCAATACTAATTTTTTCCATTTCAGATGATATATCAACAAAAACATTTATATTTTTTTCATACATTTCCTCCAATTTATAAAAGATTAAACCTTTTAATCCACCACTTGGTAAATGTCTTAGCTTATTAAGTAACTCAATATTTTCATTTTCTTTAAGTTCATTATTTAAATCATCTATATATTTTAAAGCAACTTTATTTGATTTTGAAATCATTCCTTTCAATAATATAAGTTGATTTTTATACTCATGTTGACTCTTACTTTTATCTTCAACTATTTTTTCGTATTTCTGAACATAATTTAATAACTGATCATATTCGCTAATTATGCGATTATTAGCAGATTTTTCCTTAAAATAACTTATAACAAAAAATATTACTCCAACACTAAATAGATTTGTAATAAACAACAATGTTCTAGGAAGAACGCCAATATAATTATTATATAAAAAGAATATAAAAATATTCATACATAAAATAACAAAAAATATTATTGATAAATAATTATTCTTATCATACCACTTTAAAAACAAAATAATAATCTTTTCTGATACTTTAGCCGAAGCAATTAAACATGAAAACGCGCAAATTATAATATTAGCAAACAAATATGCAACATAATTTGAAAGAAAAACTTGAACATCATTATTAAATATAAATATTAAACAACATCCAAATAGTATTTCAGATATACTTATAATGATAAAAATACATAATTCTGCAATTAAAGTCTTAAACCAATCATACTTATATAAAAATAAAAGACCAAAATATGTAAATAAATGATTAATTATCAATCGCAAAACCAAAAGATTATTTTTACTTAATAATACATAAATTAAGCTGCCAATAAAACAAAAAGTAATTATTTTATAGTTTATTCTAAATTTTTCAACACCAGTAAACTTACAAAAAAGAAAGCAATACACAATTATATTTAGACACATTCCTATAAACCAACTAGCAACCAACATACTCTTTTAGTCCTTTCTTCTTATCTCTTGCCAACAACTCAGTATAATCACCATTATCAAAATAAATAATATTATTCTTCCAATCAACTCTAAATATTCTAGAAGTATTAACATAACAACTTCTATGTGTCATATAATATCTATCATCAAGCTTATCTTCAAAATAAGATAAGCTTTTATTAACCTCAATTTCGTTGTATGAAGTTTTAATAATACATTTTCTATCAACTGTATCTTTAGCAATATACAATATATCATTTAAATGAATTATATAAGATATTCCATCAACATTAAACTTAAATGTACTAATTTTACCAGCAAACCTAATTGCTTTTTGAAGTGTAGACTCCAAATGATTCTCAAAATCATCAAATTTTGAAATAAAATCAAGTAACATTATTTGTGCTTTCAAAGCATCATATCCAAGTTCACTATGTGATGTAATAAATATAATTACACTTCTCCAATCAACGTTTCTAATTTTACGAGCAATATCAATACCAGAAATACTATTTTTAATCTCAATATCCAAAATATAAATTTTAGGAACACCATCAGTTATTAGACTTGCAAACTCGTCATTAAATCTTGTAAAACAACGAACATTATAATTTTCATCATTGTTCATATACATTTTATTTATTACAGCTTCAATCTTATTATTAAATCCACGCTCATCATCGCAGACAACAAATTCCATACAATCACCTTTCTAAGTATAAAAAATTTGAAAACTACACTACATGTTTTCAAATACTTCTTTATTAATTCTATCTACTATTTTTACATCTTTAAAATTTACAATATATTCATTAAGCTTATTTTTGTTAAGTAATTTCTTAATTCTTTTATAACTTCCAATAATCTCACGATATATATCATAATCTAAATTTACTTTATTTCTTACAACCTCTATCAAAAGTCTCTCTAAGTCGTAAATCATGATGTTAAAACCTTGATATGTGATTTTGTTTGCACCTATGTCATATAAACTGTCTGTCATAAAAATTTGTTTGATATTCTCGTCTTTAATCTTACGATCCTTTTGTTTAGTAGCAATATAATAAGGTTTATCATTATTCTTAATTAAGCCATAGCAATAACAAGCAGAAGTTAAAGTAAAAATGGCATTAGGATGTTTCTTACTAATAAGCTCAAAATAGTTATACTCTTCTTTGGTTGAATAAGCACCCTTCATAATCATAAATAGTTTTTTCTCTTTAACAAGCTTTTTAATTTGATAATCACTTAATCCTTTTTTTGTTAAATCAGTATATAAATATATCATATTACCACCTATCTAAATTATATATTGTTTTTAAATGCATAGTCAAGCATAATACCTACATTTTCTACAATAATGTGTTAATTTTTTAAAAAATGAGGCTATTAACAAGCCTCATCACACATAATTTCATATACTTTATTAAAACCATCCATATATATTTCTTTAAGTTCATTTTTTTCTTTATCATTTAAAACTTTATAAGGATCAATTTGAGAATCTAATGTTCCAATATGGGATTTAATAATCTTTCCATCTTTTACAAAAATAACAGTTGGAAAATATAATCTCTTAATAGAATCATCATTTAGACCTTCATATGAGCCAATAGAATCTCCTAAAGCATCAACTAATTCATAATACTCCTTAGTTCCTTCTTTTTCAGTTTTAATAGAACCATCTTTATCTAATGATTTAATATCTCTCATATCAAGAGCATTAAAATAGTAAACTTTATCAATACCCATTTCTTTTGCTGCAGAAGCTAAAACAGGAACCATATTACGGCACCATGGACATTCTGGAAAACCAAAATAAATAACTCCAGTTCCATTTTTAATAATATCAATGACATCATCATATTTAGCATAAACATAAGGGTTTTTAGCATCAACACTCACATGTACATACTCTTTATTATTCTTATTTTTTTTACCATTTAAAGCTTCATACTCAGCCTTAAACTTTAAAGCATCCATTTTATTAACTTTGTTATTATTAGTTATACTAACACATAAAACAAGTAAAACTGCCAAAACAGATGTTATAAAAGGTACAAATAACTTTTTATCCATATATATTACTCCATTTCTTTAATATCTCTAAAATTACTTGGGAATCCCATTTTATTTAAAATTGTTTTAAGTGGCACTGTATCAACTTTACCATCTAAAATATCAACCTCATAACCTATTTGATATAACATATCATTAAATTCTTCTTTAGAAAGCATTTCTTTCATTATAATGATAAGTGCGAATAAATCATTTTTACCATATTTATATTCATTATCAACTTTCTCTATATTTAAACACTCATGATACTTACAATCAGGGATAATTTTTTGAAGTCTATGATCATATAAAATATCTTCATGAGCACATAAATTTCTAAAATTAGATAGAATTTGTAAATAAGTCATTAAAGTTGATGTATTTAATCCATAATAACTTGCTATAGATATTTGATCCTCAATTCTTAAAATACCATATAGTTCTGATATAATTCCAAATGATAATACCTTAACAAGGACCCACATTGGAATATAACCATAATTATTCATGTAATGACTAGTAGCAGCATGTTGCTTACCATTAACTCTAAGTTGTCTTTTAACTTTGTTTAAAACATCATAAACTTGTCTAATTTTAATATTGTCTTGATTAAAGTTTTTAGGATTTAAATATTCTTTCTCTTTAAATCCATACTTTCTTGACATTTGATATCCAATAATTGATTTTACATTATTTTCTATAATTAAAATATATTTAAACATAATATTTCTTATATTTCTATCAAAAATAAATGTACCATATAATTCTTCAAATGTTGTGCCTGCAATGAACTTATTATCTATATTTTCTCTTTGAAAAAGGTGTCTATATCCATTGATAAAAAAGTAGTTTTCTCTGAAAAGAATTTCTTTTGTTTTATCCTCATCGTTAATAACTAAACCTTTTTCTTTTAAAATTTTGATTTGTTCATCAAGCGATTTAAATGTTTTCTTGCCCATGGACATCCTCCCAATTCTACACATATTATATCACATATCTATCACTTATTAAAATAGGTTAATAGTCCTTTTGTAATCGAGTTTACAGTTTTTATTTGATAAGATTTATTCTTTAATAAATATCTTTCATTCGCATTACTTAAGAAGCCAACCTCAATTAAAACTCCAGGAACTTTAACTCTTCTTTGTAAATATAAATTATCAACTTTTTTCACTTTTCTAGATGTCTTTAAATCATATTTAAATTGCTTTTGTAATATATTAGCAAGTTTCTTATTAGATATATTTATATCATCATAAAAAACCTGAGCCCCTCTCCATGTATTGGTATCCTCAGCATTTAAATGTATAGATAAAAAAAGATCACATTTAGAATTATTTATCATATTAACTCTTCTAGATAAATCACTTCTTTTTCTATTACTAGTTCTAATTGCTGACAAATCATAATCCCCATTTCTAGTTAAATATACAATTGCTCCTAATTTAGTTAATCTATCTTCTAATTTTTTTGATATCTCCAAATTGATATCTTTTTCTTTAATACCTCCATAAAGCGCTCCAGGATCTAAACCACCATGACCAGGATCAATATATATTACTTTACCAAAAAGAGGAAGTGCGCTACTATCTGCCTTAATAATCACGCTGTCCGGGATGCTGACGGAGGTCAGCTGCCCGCAGCTTGCGAACGCTTC
>CAZFGE010000017.1:0-13364 GCA_964518415.1 uncultured Muribaculaceae bacterium | reverse complement strand
TCCTTGTGTTTAGAATAACATATCTCCTTTACCAAGTAATTTTTCTGCTCCTACCATATCTAAGATAGTTCTAGAATCTATGCTTGATGAAACCGCAAATGAAATACGTGATGGAATATTTGCTTTTACAACTCCTGTAATAACATCTGTAGATGGTCTTTGAGTTGCTACAATCAAGTGCATTCCAGCAGCTCTTGCCATTTGAGTTATACGCATAATTGAATCTTCTACTTCTTTAGCAGCAACTAACATTAAATCAGCTAACTCATCTATTATAATTACTATATAAGGCATCTTAGCTTGTTTAGCCTCAGAATTTTGATTTTTCTTCTCAATATATGCATTATATCCAGCTATATTTTTAGTACCAGTATCTTTAAATCTTTCATATCTATTTTCCATCTCTTCAACTAATTTCTTTAATATTTCATTAGCTTTTTTAGGATTAGTAACAACTGGTGTAAGTAGATGTGGAATATCTTCATACATAGATAGTTCTACTTTTTTAGGGTCAACAAGTACTAGTTTTACCTCATTTGGTTTAGATCTCATTAATAGTGATACTATAATACTATTAATACATACTGATTTACCTGAACCAGTAGATCCAGCAACAAGTAAGTGTGGTGTTTTATTTATCTCAGTCCATACTGGTTTACCCATTATATCTTTACCTAAAGTTACAAGTAATTTTGAATCTTTTAGATTTTTAGGAACAGTCTCTAAAACTTCTCTTACTGTTACCATTGAAGACACTTTATTAGGTATTTCAATACCAATTGTACTCTTACCAGGAATTGGAGCTTCAATTCTAACATCTTTAGCAGCAAGCGCTAGTGCTATTTCACTATGAATAGAAAGTATTTTATTAAGTCTTGTTCCTGATTTAACTTCCATTTCATATTGTGTTACTGTAGGTCCTGGGTTAATAGCAACTACTTTACCACTTATATCAAAATCACTAAACACTTGATGTAATACTTCTACATTATGATTAATTGTCTCAGTACTCTCTTTATTTTTCTTACGAACTGGTTCATTTAAAACTTTTATATCAGGCAAATGATATCCAATGTAATCATTTTCAACAGTATCTTCTTCAACTTCTTCTTTTTGTTGTTGAGGTTGAACATCATCTTTATGAATTAACTCTTCAATTGATCCATATACAACTTTATTATCAGTATCATGCTCATATTTTTCTTGTTTAACTTTTATTTCTTCCTTATCTTTTGGTTTTAACTTAGCTTTATTATCTTTAATTTTATTTGTAAATGCTCTAAATACATCATATATAGAAAATCCGGTGAACATTACAATACCAACACCAAATAAAACCCATGTTACAATATATGTCCCTTTAAGAGCAAATAAATATAGGAAAATACAAGCAAAAATTGATCCTATAACTCCTCCACCCATACTGGTTTTACTAAGTGTAGTTGAAGCCATAAAATTATTAATAGTCTCAGTAATTATCTTGAATCCTTCTAGTTTACCACTATTTATATATTCTAAATGAGATAAAACTAAAATACTTATTAAGAATAAATATAGTCCTACTATTTTAGAATTAAAAAAATCAGGCTTAGATCTTTTTAAAACCATATATATACCAACTATAGTTACAATTATTAATAGAACATTATACCAAGTACCAACTAAAAAGGCAGCAAAATTACTTATAAATGTTCCAACAACTCCTGTATTAGGTATAATTCCAATAACACCTATTAATATAACTAATAAGCCTATTAATTCGTAACTATATGTTTTTTCTTTTTTCTCACTTTTTCTTGTTTTTTTCTTTGCCATAACCCACCTCTATTATATAAAAAGTATAACATATTTTAGGACAAAAAAAAAGTCAAAGATAAGCAAGTACGATAAAACCTGTCTAACCAGGTGGTCATCACATCATGAATTTCAGGATCCCTAGATAAATCTAGGTCTTCAACAACCTCCATGAATTAGATTACCAATCGCATAAAGTGTCGGTTTTTTTTAAACTTATCTTTGACAATTTAATTATATCATTTAAATACTTTTTTTTCAACTTATATTATTATTAATTACCCTTCACAATAAACGCTTAATTTATCAACAGATGCATAACAACCACCATGACCATGTCCAACTCTAGATGCATAACTATTAGCATCTATTGGATTTTTTCTTGTAGATGCATCCATGTCATAATGGCAATAATATTCACCATTATTTTCTCTACAATCATCAAATAAATCAGCTAATAATTTTTTATTATTCTCATATTCAGAGCCATCTGAAATTTCAACACAAAATGGTAATCCTTTTTCAAATCCACATGTAAACATTCTTTCTATTTTGCTATCATTATCTAAAATAAATCCTAAATAATATCTATAATTATTTGATGAATAAAAAGCATTCTTTTTAACTGCTTCCATATAATCTTTTGTATAATTAGTTAAAGTATCACCAACTTTATAAATAACTTTGTCACCTTCAAATGGAACATATACGCAATTACTTCCAGGACAAGCTGCTAAATTTAAATTATTCTTTTTAACAAAATTATAACTGTTTTTAGTATTACCAATAATTAATTGTAAATAATTAAATTTCTTTTTTAAATCATCAACTTCAACAGGAACTAAATTTTCATCTTCTAATGTTTCTATTGAAATATAATATTTACTTCCTACATTTCCAGAATATATATCACCATGATTATCTACATACTCTTTAGCAGCATTTATTACTAATGATTTTTTATTTTCTAACATTTCTTTATCTTTTTTTTCAACTAAATCTGTTACTTTTGAATATGTAAACATTAAAAGTGCTCCTAAAAGCGCTACTACAGCTACTAATTCAACAAGTGTAAATGCTTTATTATTTTTCATATCATCACCATTTTAATTATATATTAATATAAAAAAAAAAGCAATTATTCTGCTTCTTTAGTAACAACTTCTTTTCCTTTATAAGTTCCACAAGCTTTACAAACTCTATGTGGTTTTACAGTTGCTCCACATTTAGGACAAGTTGTAGTTGTATTAGCACTTATATTGTAATGTGTTCTTCTTTTTCTACCTCTAGTTTTAGAAACTCTTCTAAATGGTACTGCCATATTAACACCTCGCTTTTCATTAAAATAAATCTTTTAGTTTTTGTAGTTCTGGATTTACTGATTCAGAATCATCTTCTACCTCAGTTATAACTCTCCATCCATCGCCTGATAATTTCACATCATGAATATCTTCGTTAACGATATGCATGGGAATTTCCATTAATATATTTTCCCATATAATTGGAAAAATATCAATAGTATTTTCACTATTTTTTAAAGTTTTTCCTAATTCTTCAAGCAATTCTTCAATATTTTCATCAATGGAACATGAAAATTCATAATTTGTAGGCTTAAGTGATACTGAACAAGGTAAAACCATAGTTCCTGATATTATCACATTTAAATTATAACTATTTAAGTCATCCTTAGTAATAAATCCTTTAACTAAAGTATCTTTAAGTTCAATTATATCTGTTTCCTTTAAAAGTTCACTGTCTACTATAACTTCTTCATCAATATCAATTTTATCAACAATATTACTTTTAAGTTTAGTTATATCAATAATCACATTATCACCTCGGCTATATAAGTATATAATATTTTTTTAAAATATGCAAATGTGTTATAATGTATTTAGGTGATTAAAATGAAAAAAGTTGGAATAATAGCCGAATATAACCCATTTCATAATGGACATTTATATCATTTAAATAAAGTTAAAGAAATGTTTCCAGATGCTTATATTGTTCTTGTTATGAGTGGAAATTTTACTCAAAGAGGAGATGTTTCTGTTATTAATAAATGGGATAAAACTGAGATTGCCCTATACTACGGCGTTGACTTAGTTGTTGAACTTCCTTTTGTATTTGCGACTCAAGGCGCTGATATATTTGCTCGTTCATCAATTGAGATACTAGATAAGTTAGATGTTGATTACTTAGTATTTGGAAGTGAGTCTAATGATATTAATAAGCTAACTACCCTAGCAGAAGCCCAAACCAATAATAAAAAATACGATAATTTAGTAAAAGAGTACTTAAGTGAAGGTGTAAATTATCCAACTGCTCTATCTAAAGCACTTACTGATATAACAGGCATTAAAATGGATAAACCAAATGATATATTAGGTATTACATATATTAGAGAAATAATAAAACAAAAAAGTAAAATAAAACCATTTACAATAAAAAGAAATAATGACTATAATGCTAAAGAATTAGAAGACTTTTATTCAAGTGCTACAAGTATTAGATATGCTCTTAAAACTGATGATGATGTATCTAACGTTGTTCCTGAATATACAACCAGATTTTTAAATAAAAAACTTATGTTTATTGATAATTATTTTAATCTTCTTAAATATAATATTGTGATTAACAACAATTTAGATTTAATTCAAACTGTTGATGAAGGTATTCATAATAGAATTAAAAAATATATAGTAACATCTAAATCACTTGATGAACTTATTTTAAAAGTTAAAACAAAAAGATATACGTATAATAAATTAAATCGTATGTTTACTCATATACTTTGTAATTTTACTAAAGAAGAAGCAGAATCATTTGATAAAATTGAATATATAAGAGTACTTGGATTTAATAGTAATGGTAGACTTATTATTAAAGATATTAAAGATGATATAGATATACCTATTATTACAAATTTTTCAGATATAAAATCTAGAATGTTAGATATTGAATTTAGATCTACTTGTTGTTATGCATCTATATTAGATGAACAAGATAAAATTAAAATGATTGAAAGTGAATATAAAAACTATCCCGTTCAGAGATAGTTTTTTTTATTTTTTATGTACAAACCACATTTTACCAATTTCACAACTACTACTAGATGGTGCTGGATCTGGCATATCTACTTTAATTAAAACTGGCACTTTAAATGCACTACCAAATGCTATACAATTACCAGGTTGTAAAATCCTAAGTCTTTTTACAACTTCATGTGTAATATTAGGTACCATTTCTCTAATATACTCTACATCTGTTGGATGAAGCATTTTAAATATTAAGAAATTACTACATTGAGATAAAGATGTTTCAGATAACTCACTAGGTCTTTGTGAAATAAGTCCTAAAATAACACCATACTTTCTACCTTCTTTTGTAATACGTTCAAATATATTATAACCTAGTAAATATTTATCATTATCGTTTTGAACATATCTATGTGCTTCTTCTAGAATTATATGGAAAGGTAGTGTTGCTCTTTTTTCCATACCTTTAGCATAATCAAATAATAATTTTGAATATATTTTAGTTATATTTTTAGCTAATCTATCATCAATATAGTTAATATTAAAGTTAATTATTTGAGCTTTAGCTCCATTATCTGCAGTAAGTAGTTTTTTAATATAATCATCTTTACTTACATATTCAGGATAATCAAAATATGCAGATACTTCACTACTAGCTAAAGTATGCATTCTAACCTTTAATATGTTAGCTTCATCATATATCTTATCACTCTTTAAGGCACCTTCTGATATAAGTGCAAAATCAAATGCATCTTTTAAATCCTTTAATGAATACATAATTGTTCCATCTGGTAAAGATAAATCATAATCATCAGTTAAAAATCCTTCCATAAAATTCATAACAAGTTCCATATCTCTTATTTTACCTGATGAATCAATAAGTAAGCATTGTTTTAAAGGTCTACTATAACCAGGTTGATAAATTATTGTATCTAGATTTAACTCAGGAGTATTATATCCTGTTAGTACTGAGAAAATTTGGTCTCTTATTTGAGGAGCTGGTCTACCACTTGATAATATATCAAGTATTGCACGAGCTAATATATCATTTTTACTCTTTACAACAGAATCATCCTTATTAGCAAATAAATTAACATATTTTAATGCTTTTTCAATAATTGGAATTTGAGAATGTTTATCAGCATCAAGTAAAAGTGCAATATCATCCACGCCAAGTAACCAAAGAGGAATTCGAAGTAATTCACTATCACTTATTCCTAAATTGGTTGTATATGTTTTAAAGTTTATTTGTGGTACAACTTCATGTAATTTTGAAAATGCAGAATGATATTCACCATATGCATCAAACAAGAATATACTTGCTCTATAAGGAATTGGATCTTTTTTAGAAAATAAGTTTTGAATAATTCTTGCTACACTACATGATTTACCTGATCCAGTTGAACCAAATATAGCAAAGTGTGAATTAAAGAATGAATCAATATCTACACCTAATTTAACACCTTCATATATGGGACTTTCACCTATATATAAGTCTTTTTCTTCTTCATATGTATCAAGTCCAATTATTTTATTAATCTTATCAGGGCTTACTAAAGATACTTGTGATCCAAATGAAGGTTTTCTAATAACACCAAAGACAAAATTATCTTTAATAATTTCTCCAAGCAAATTAATATATGCTTGATTATTTTTAACATCAACAATCTCACCTACTATTTTTCTTTTATCATCTTTCATGATGACATGATGAGATAGTAAATTTTCAGTTTTCTCTAAATCAATCTCTAAATCTACTATTACTGTATTATCTTCAATTGATACTATTTTTCCTAACATACTAACCCTCTCCTTATTCTAATAACATTATACCTTCTTTTTTTATAAAAAAAAAGATTAAAAATAATCTTTTTTAGTTTTCTCTAGCTTCTTTTATATCTTCAATTTTATCTAATACATCTTCTTTAAAATATTTAAATGTAGTTATAATTATAATTGCGCATGGAAGTGATACAACAATACCAAGTATTCCAAATAAAGCTCCACCAGCAAATACACTAATTATTACAACAAGTGGATGAACTTTATTAGTCTTACCATATACAATTGGATTTATTACATTACCATCTACTATTGATAATATAAAGAATAATATAATTGTTCTAACAAATAAAGCAGGACTTATTACAAATGCTGTAATAGCTGCAACTGTATTATTAATCATACCACCAAAATAAGGTATTAGATTTGCAACCATTGCTAAACATCCAAGTAAAACAGCATTAGGATGACCTATAATTGTATAACATAAAGTATATTCAAATAAAGATATAATCATAATTTTAGCAAATCCACTTAAATAATTATGCATCTCATCATCTAATAAAACTACATATTTATACATTTTTTTAGAAGTTTTCTTTAAATATTTTTTAACACGTGATCTTAAATTATCCATGTCAATTAATATATAAATACAAGCAGCAAATGAAATAAATATTTTAGATAATACTGAAACTGATGTAGATATAGCATTTACAGCTCCATTAGATATATAACTACCAAATGAATTTATAACTTGATCAAAACTACTACTTAGTGTTTCTTTTAAATTACCTATATTTAAATCAAAATCAAATGATATTTCATTTAAGAATGAAAGTATTCCATTAAATAAACTTCCTAATTGATTAAATAAAAGTGGTGTTACTATAACAGCAAAAATACCAAGTACTGCAACAAAAAGAAGAATAATTATAGTAATAGCAAGTCCTTTTGGAACTTTATGTTCTGTTAAAAATTTAACTAAAGGTTCAAGTGCATAAGCAATTACAAATGCAATTATAAATGGAAGCGCTATATCCCATATTTTTTTAACAATACCAATCCAAAGTCCTCCCATTTTATATAGTAAAAATATAATTACCATTATAAGAGCACAATTGATTAATTTATAATCTATTTTATTTTTTATCATATTATCCTCTACTTTCTAACATGATTGTAACTGGTCCATCATTTGTAATACTAACTTTCATGTCACTTCTAAATATACCAGTCTCAACATCTACATATTCTTTTAATTTATTATTAAATATATCATACATTCTTGATGCTTCTTCTTGCTTCATTGAATTTATATAACTTGGACGATTTCCTTTTTTAGCATCAGCATATAAAGTAAATTGTGATATACTTAATACTTTTCCACCAACATCTAATATTGACTTATTCATGACACCATCAGAATCATCAAATATACGTAAATTTACAAGTTTGTTTACTAAATAATCAATATCTTCTACTTTATCATCTGTTTTAAACCCTACAAAAACAACTAATCCTGAATCAATTTTACCTACTATTTTATCATCAACGCTCACACTTGAATTTAAGCTTCTTTGTACTAGTAATCTCACATTATACCTCTTTCAACAGATATACATGTTGGAATACTTTTTACAACACTCATAAATTTATCTAGACCTTCAGTATTTTCAACTAAAATAGTAAGTTCAAATAAAATATCATCTTCATTATTATATGTATTAATTGATTCAACATTTATGTTATTATTAGATGCTTTTGATACGATATCAAGAAGTACATTATCTTTCTTTTCAGTTTTAATAAGTAAAGTTGTTGAATATTTTTTTTCTTCTACATCTCCCCAACTAACAGATATAATTCTTTCATTTATATCATCTATATTAGGACATGTTGTTCTATGTACCGATATACCATATCCTTTTGTAATATAACCAACTATTGGATCTCCAGGTATAGGCTTACAGCAAGATGAAAGTTTTACTTTTATATCATCAATTCCAGCAACTACTATATCTTTTTTTATAACATTTTTATTAGTTGCAGTAACTTTTTTAAGTAAAATATCTTCTTTCGATTCTGCTTCATTATAAACGGTATTTATAACAGCTATAGGAGTTAATCTAGAACTACCTATTGCTATATAAATCTCATTTAAATCCATCTTTAAGCCTTTATTAAGTTTTTCAATGTTGGATTCTTTAAAAAATTCATTTGTAGATATTTTCTTTTTATGTAATTCTTTATTTAATAAATCTTCACCTTTTTTAAGATATTCTTCTTTATCAATTTTATTAAAGAATGATTTAATCTTACCCTTAGCTTGAGCAGTCTTTGCCATATTAATCCACTCTAAGCTTGGTCCTTTTGAATTATTGTTTGTATTAATTTTAACTACATCTTCATTTTTAAGTTCATAATCAAGTGGAACCATTACATCATTTACAATTGCTCCAACCATTTTATCTCCTACTCCACTATGTACTTTATAAGCAAAATCTATTGGAGTTGCTCCACTAGGAAGTTCTATTACATCTCCACGTGGTGTGAATACATAAATAGTTGAATTAAACTCTTCTTTTACTGAAGATACAAATTCCTCATCAGTAGTTTCTTCATTATTAAGCTCCATTATAGATCTAAAGAATTGAAGTTTACTTTCCATCTCATTTTTCTTAGCTAGTTTATTACTACCTTGTTCTTTATAAGAAAAATGTGCCGCAATACCTCTTTCAGCTACTTCATCCATTTCATATGTTCTAATTTGTATTTCATATAAATGATCATAAACACCAAATACAGTTGTATGAAGTGATTGATACATATTAGTTTTTGGATTAGCTATATAATCTTTAAATCTCTTAGGCATTGGTTTAAATGCTGAATGTATTAAACCTAATGCTTGATAGCACTCAGTTTCTTTATCTACAAAAACGCGAAGTGCGAGTAAATCATATATTTCACTATATTTTTTACCCTTATCAAGTTTTTTATAAATACTATATATACTTTTAGATCTACCTTTAATTTGATGTTTAATACCATTATCATTTAATATTTTTGATACAGCATCTATCATCTCTTGTACATCTTTATCTCTTTCTTGTTTTGTTTGATTTAATTTATCAACAATTGAAAAATATACATCTGGTTTTGAATAACGAAGTGATAAATCTTCTAACTCACCTTTAATTTTATTCATACCTAGACGATGCGCAATTGGAGTTAAGACTGATGTTGTTTCATTAGCCATTCTCTTTTGTTCAGACTCTGATACAACCCACAAAGTTCTCATATCGTGCAAGTGCTCTGCAAGTCTTATAATTATAACTCTAACGTCATCTGTAAGTCCTACAAGTATTTTTCTTTGCATTGCAATTGATGATTCAGTTGATATATCAAAGTTTAATTTTTTTAACTTTTCAACACCCATAATTAATTTAACAATATCCTTATTAAACATTGAAAGATTAATATTAGGATCAAACTCATATACATCGTGAAGTAGTGCCGCACATATAGTCTCTACATCTGGAGTTAAATCAGTAAGTATATAAGCTACATTTAAAGGGTGATCAATATAATTGTCACCCGTTAATCTTTTACTTCCAAAATAAACTTTAGAGGCAAAATCATAAGCTTTATGTACAAGTTCTACCTCAGAATCATTTAAATAACTTAGTTTTTCAATTAAATCATCTAATGTTATCTTTTTTTGTTTTGTCATATCTACACCACCTAAGCTGCTTTTACATAACTTCTATTTTTTACTACAACTTCTTTTTTTTCTTCTTTAATTCTAGTCCCAATTAAGTGTTTAGCATATTCCTCAAAAGAATTAAATTTATGAACATAATCCATTACTAAATCATCACATAGAATCTTTTGAGTTAACTTTTCATTACTTTTTCCTTCAGCCATATTATCTAAGTATTTTTTTAAATACTTAAACAATCTATCTTTCATACTATAATTAAATTCATAAGAAGCTCTAGAATATGACATTGCAAGCATTGTAGAATTTATATATGTATCTCCGTCAATTACAGAACTACATTTTTTTAAATTTTTATAAGCTTTACTTCTTTTGGAAATTCTAATTTTATCTCCATCAAATTCTTCTTTGTGATAAAGTTTTTTTAAATCTTTTTTTTCAGAATCATTTAAATCACTTGTTCTATCTAAAGATGCAAGGATATCTTCAAGTGTTACATATGCATAATTACGATTTTTTTTATCTGTTAAAAGCATTTAAATCAACTCCTTAAATATTTACCCCCTTTACCTTCTTTTCTTCTACTTCATCTAATTCATACCATTTTTTACGTTTTGGCTTACCTACTACTTTTGATTCCATTTTAAACCATAACCATCCAGCTATGAATAGTGATGAATAAGTACCAGCAATAAGTCCAACTAAAAGCGCGATATTAAATTCTAATATATCATGTGAACCAAATAAGATTAATGAAAGTACTGTAACTATTGTTGTAATACTTGTAATTAAACTTCTCTTAATTACTTGATTTAAACTCTTATCTACAACTGTTTTTAATTCATCCTTATTCTTTGGTTTATCATTATTCATATTTTCTCTAATACGATCAAATACAACTATTGTATCATTTATTGAATAACCTATAATAGTTAGTATTGCTGCAATAAAGATAGTTTCAACTTCAATATTAAATAAGCTAAATGTAGCAAATATTAAAGCAACATCGTGTAGAAGTGCAACAATTGCACCTACTGCATAGTTAAATTGAAATCTTAGAGATATATAAATTATTATTGCAACAGCAGCAAGTAATAATGAAATAATTGCATTTTTAATTAATTCACGTTTTACCATATCTGATACAACACCAATATCACTTGATGCATTAAATTCTTTTTGAATATTATTTTTTAAATCTAATATTTGTTGTTGTGTTAATTTTTCATTTACTTTTAAGTAAACTTCATTTTTGCTTACTTCTTCATCATCATTAATTGTATAACCTGACTTTTTGATAAATGATTCTACATCTTTAATTTTTAAAGTGTTTTCTGATTTAACGCTTATTGAAGATCCACCCTTAAAGTCTACTCCTAAGTTAAGTCCTTTAGTACCTAAAGAAATTAAACCTACAACAATTAATAATACTGATAAGATAACAAATGCTTTTGCTCTATCCATAAATCTAACTTTAGTAAAGTTTTCTCTAATTTTTCCAATAAATAATTTTGGTTTTTTAACAAATAAATCAGCATCTACAAATAATTTTAATAACACTCTTGTAAATACTACCATAACAAGCATAGTTGTCATGATTGAAATCATTAACATTGTTGCGAACCCTTTAACACTACTTTCACCAAACATAAATAAGATTAGTGCAATTATAAATGTTGTAAGGTTAGCATCAACTATTGTTGAAATTGAATTTTTATTACCTTTTTTAAATGCAGTAGCAAGTGATACTCCACTTTTCATCTCATCTTTAATTCTCTCTAAATTAATTACATTTGAGTCAACTGCCATACCAATGCCAAGTACCATAGCAGCAATACCTGGAAGTGTAAGAACTCCACCTACTAACCAGAAAATACCAAATGTAAGTACTGTATAGATTAATAATCCAACACTTGCTATAAATCCAGCAAATCCATATAAAGAAACCATAATTAATACTACAAGTGCAAATCCAATTGATCCTGCAACAACCATCTTATCAAGTGAATCACTACCAAATGATGCTTCAACTGTTTTAGATGATATTTCAGTTAATTTAGTTGGAAGACTTCCTGAATTAATTAATTGTACTAATTCATTTACTTCATCATTAGTAAAATTACCTTGAATTATAACATCACTAGCAAATCCTTGTGATACTGTTGCAGCTGATAAACATTTAGAACCAGATGTACCACATTTACCTTGCTCATTTGTAAATTTACTTACACCCTCTTCATAATCTAACCAAATAACAATTGTTTTATCAGTTGTATTACTAATTCTTTTTGTTACAGTATAGAATTCATCTTTATCTGCAACTGATAAGCTAACAGCAGGACGTCCTTTTGAATCTTGACCAACTTTAGCACCACCAGCTTTAAGTACATCACTTGTCATAAGTAAGTTATCAGATGTATCTCTAAAAGTTAATGTTGCTGCACTAGAAAGAACTTTTCTTGCACTATCAGGGTCTTTAACACCAGCTAGTTGAACACGTATTTTATCATTACCTTCAATTGTAATAACTGGTTCATTTACTCCTAATATATCAATTCTTTTTAGTAGTGACTTATAAGTTGCTTTTGTAATGTCACTTGTAACTTCACTACCGTCAAGTGTTTCAACTTGATATAAAACTTCAAATCCACCTTTTAAATCAAGTCCAAATTTTAAGCTACCAAATACACCAGGTATAAGTAGGCCTGTAAATATTATTAATACAAATACGATTAATAAATTTTTAAGTATACCTTTTTTCTTGTTAATTTTCTTCATGTTAATCACTCTTCCTCTTTAAAATATACTCTTCTATTTTTTAGATTTAATTTTCCCCTTAAATACTCATCGATGACATAATCATTTGTATCTAATATATCAGATGTCATTTGATATAAAGATAAATCAACGGACTTCTTCCATTTTATTTCTTTTAAGTAATTCCATATATCTTCTTCTTTAATATAGATAAAACCATTTCTACGCCTTTCTTCTGTTTTAGTAATCAAGGCTGGTCTTACTCTTTTATA
>CAZFGE010000016.1:0-13366 GCA_964518415.1 uncultured Muribaculaceae bacterium | reverse complement strand
ATTGTAGCAGTTTCAATTACCCTTTTTAAAAGTGGCGTAAATAAAAATAGGTTACTATCTATTGTTCCTACTCCAACAATTTTTATTAATTCACTTTTAAATCTATCATATGTTAAATTAAACTCTTTTAACTTTTTTGAAATATGATTATTGCCTTTCAAAATAGCTAAAAGTAAGTGTTCACTTCCAACATAAGGATGTTTTAATTTTTTCATTTCATCTTTAGCATTTACTATAATTTGTCTTGCATCTTCTTCAAAATTACTAAACATATCATCACCACTATTATTATATGATAAATTAGTCTACTTATAATAAATAATCAATCAAAAATATTTGACAAATTATATACAACTAAACTATAATATCATATATATGGAGGGAATTATGAAAATAAAATTAATTTCAATTAATCCAAATATTTTAAATCAAACAAAGAATAATTTACTTATGCTTGAAAAAAATATAAATCACAATATTAAAAAAATACATGATATTCAAAATGAATGCTTAGATGAAATAGAGATAGCAACTCAATTTGACGATTCAAGTGATCAAGAGATTACAAATTATATAAATTATTTAAATAAAGAAGCTATAGACTTTGAGAAAAAAGAAAAAATAGCTATAAAAGAACTTAAAAAAATTCAAAAAAAAATAAAATATATAGATTTTATTAAAAAAATCAATTACTAAAAGGATGACTTAGTCATCCTTTTTTATATAAATAATCATTGCTGAAAATGAATAAATTTGTTCTTCGGAAAATATAGATAAAGCAACATTGTATTTTATATCAATAACATCTTTATCAACGATAAAATTATTTATATCCTCCTCTAAATCTAATTCACTTTCCTCGTCAAATAATTTAACTTTCATATAAGTATTATATAATTAAAAACTTGAATAAAATGTCAAAAAAAAGACTAATAATAGTCTTTTTTACCATCTGAATCCATATTGATTTGGTATTCCAATATAGTTTGCAGGATTGATAATTGATTGTTCATATTTTGAATAAGAACATCCACCAGCTCCAAGTGAGCTTGTCTTCCAATAACATGAAGCAAGTTCCAAATGAAGATGGCTTGCTGTAGAACAACCAGTAGTTCCCATATATCCAATAATTGTTGTTGGGAAAACTATTTGTCCTTCTTGAATGTTTCCAAATCTACTCAAATGTACATAAGATGAATATATATATCTTCCATTAACATTATGTCTTATAACAACAATCTTAGCATTACCATTACAAGTATATCCTCTTTTATAACACCATGATGATGACGTACATGAATCATTATATATTAAGAATACTTGACCTTGAGCAATTGGATGAACAGCAATATTCTTATCACTTGTAGTACTTACAATATCATAACCCATATGACCAAGTCCTTGATAAGGATTTGTAATCTTACCTAAAAGTGTTGGTTTATAAAAGCCATTTGCTGCTGGAATACCTTTTGAAG
This sequence comes from uncultured Muribaculaceae bacterium, assembly GCA_964518415.1. GTDB lineage: Bacteria > Bacillota_I > Bacilli_A > RF39 > UBA660 > CAJOJO01. The sequence continues at coordinate 11,891 of CAZFGE010000016.1, read as the reverse complement.
AAATACGATATTGACAATCTTGAATATCTTCATTTTTACCGCATCCTAGGCTTTTATAGTATTCAACATTTTTCTTAGCTTCTTTAATTCTCTCTTCAACAGATGGCATTGATCCTCTTAAAACAGCATTATCTGCTTCTATTCCAGATTTTTGCTCAGCTAGTTCAACTTGTAATTTAGCATTTTCCTCATTTTTAACTCTTAATTCTTCTTGTTTCTTCTTATTTTGCTCAATCAATTCATTATATTCTTTTACAAGTCTTTCATTATATGCACTCATTTGTTCAGCAACTGATGCTCTATATATAAGTTCTGTAAAAGATTTAGCACCAAAGATATATTCTAAATATGAAGAAATACCATTTGACTTTTGAACAAAGTTAACTATTTTTTTAACTTCTGCTTTTTTATTATAAATTCTATCATTTAAAGCATCAATGTCTTTTTCTAGTTTAGTAATATCATATTTTGCAGTTGTTATTTGATTTTCAATATTGCTTATTCTATTTTTTATATTAGCTATTTCTTTTTCATTAGTTGCAACTGCATTTTGTTTGGCAGTTAACTCAGCTGTATAATCATCCACTTGTTTTTCAAATTGAGCAAGTGTTAGTGCACTAGCTCTTTCAGGTATACAAAAAATTGGAAGTATCATTATAAATATAATAAATATATTTAAAAATCTTTTCATAAAATCAATCCTTTAATTCTTTTTTTATTTCTTTATAATTTGGACAGTACTTACTTACTAAATTCCAAAAATCTTTAGAGTGATTAAAATATACAAGATGAGATAGTTCATGAATGATTACATAATCTAAACATCTAATATTATATTTTATAAGTTCTGTATTAAGAGTTACTGTAATATTTTTTTTATTACATACACCCCATCTAGTAGTCATATGTCTCAATCTTAAATTAGGATATGGAATATTCTCTTCAAATCTATCATAGTTTAAAGCAAGTCTCTCTGAATAAATTCTTTTCATCTCTTTTTTTAGCCATCTATTCAAAGCATCCATACTTTTAACATATATTCTATTATCCATCACTTCTACTTTACTACTATCATAAATAATTATATCATACTTATCTCCTAAAAAATAGAATTCAGACTCCTTTTCTTGTTTTAATTTCATTCTTTCAATATTCTTTTTTAAATAATCATAATTCTTATCAAGAATATCTTTAATCATATTCTTAGTTACAAAATAATTTGTCGTAACATATATCTTTAAATCTTCTTTAACTCTTAAATAAGTATTTTTATTATTCTTTTTTTTTATTATAACATCATACTCATTATCTTATACTATATATTTCATACATAATATTATATCATATATATTAAAAAACACATAAAAAATGTGCTTTAAGCTGACTTCTTGCGACCGTTAGATTTATATATTAAATTGGTAACTTCATTTATATTATAATTTAAATATGTAAGTGTATATAATTTTTTAGGATTTAAATAAAACTCTTTATTTAAAAACATATTATATTTTTTATCTCTATCATTATGAAGTTCCTTTATCATATCATATGAAGTCACATCTTTACCAACTATTTTTTCAATAGTAGCTCTTTGTTTTAATTCATTTTCTTTTGAATCAAAATAAAATATAACTTCATCCTGTAATGTTTTTATAAAATTGTATTCATTTCTTTTTATATTTAAGATATCTTTTTCTTCATTATATTTAAGAAGTTCTACATAATATCTACATCTTTTTTTAAATAATTCTGCTTTAACTATATCATTATTTGTCTTTAAAATAGTATAATTATCTCTTTCTAGTTCATATTGATATTTTATTGATGTATCTTTTTTTCTGTTTTTCATATTATTTGTAATTAGGTGAATTTTTTTATTATAGGCTTTAATGTTGTTATTTACTTGATTAATAGCTATTTCAATTTTTTTAACTAATTCTTCATAACTCATCAACACTCACCTACCTTATATTATTATAGCACAATAAAAAGGATTTATAAATCCTTTTTTAAACTATATTATAATTACTACAATTAATGATAATATAAAAATACATAGTAATAATTTCCAAATATTTTTAAGCCATTTTACATAGTCAATATCAAAATACATTAGTCCTATTACAAGAACAACGCTTGTTGGTGCGATAAATTGAACAATACCATGTATAGTTTCAGTAAGCATAAATATAACATTATATTTATCTGTTAAAGGAGCAGTCGCACTATAAACTGTACTTAATAGATATGGAAAATCATTATAAAGTAAACTTCCAATAGCTGTAACAAGGCCAAATGGAAGATATGCTACTGAATCACCCACTGTCTTAGATATCATGGTATTATAGAAAGTATAACCATTAGAATTAACATTCATAAGTAGGAATAAAATATTAGCAACCATAACCATTAAAGCAACTGGAAGCATTTCTTTAATTCCGTCAACTGATGCATCAATAATTTCTTTAAAACTTAATTTATATAGTTTTCCAATTATAAATGTTACAACAATTAAAGTAAATCCTAAATCATAATTTGTCCAATGTCCAAATGCAGGAATTGATCCAATTAAGTAACTAAATAATGGGAAATTTCCTAATTTAAATCCTGTAATTGATTCATGAATTTTATCAAATAAATCAATGTTAAATGTCATTGACCAGTTATACATTGCAACAACAAGTATAACAAACATTAAACAAAGAGTTACTACACCTTTAGTTAATTTAACCTTATTTGTATTTTTTTCATATAATTTGATATCTTTTACTTTTTCTTTTTTATCTGATGATTTAACAGTAAATAAAGTAAGAACTACCATAACAAATACTAAAAAACAAATTTTAATAATTATATTATCATTTACATTACTATTTAAATAAGTAGCATATCCAGCAATATTAGATCCATATAGGCTTGCAATATTACCAGCTAAAATACCACCTATAGTAGCAAGCATAGATGTAACTTTACTATATCCAAGTAACATAAGTAAAGTTGCTACCATTGGAACAAATATAATAAGTACTAAATTAAGTCCTGTAAGTGATGATAAAAGTGTAAATAAAACTGTAGATATAATTAAAACTTTTTTCTCATTACCTTTAAATTTTTTTACTAATTTATCAAGTAAGTTAGAATAAAAACCAGTTTTATTCATTACTCCATATAATGCACCAATAAGTAATACATCAATTGCCATAAGTACAAATACCGAACTAGTTAATGCCATAAATGGATAAATTACAATATCAAATAATCCAATTGGCATAATTGTTGTACCTGTATATTGTCCATTGTTAAAATATCCAGCAGGTATTATCCAACTAACAAGTACATATAATAAAAACAAAATACCTAAAGCTTTTAAAATATTATTCTTTTTCATATCATTACCTCCATTTTAATTATAGCAAATTCTAAATATTTTTTAAATAATTTCACTATTTTTTCACACAAATTATAATTTATATATTATAATATGTCATGGATGTGATAAATATGTTTAAATATTCTGATTCAAATAAAAGATATTATACCCTAGATTATTTTTATAAACATAAATTCAATTCTAAAGTATTTAAAGTAAGCTTAGATATGGGACTAACATGTCCTAACATTGATGGTACTGTTGGAATTGGTGGATGTATATATTGTAAGAATGGTTCTGGTGATTTTGCTGGAGATAAAACTAAACCATTAAAAGAACAATTTGAAGAAATTAAAGAAATGATGTTAAAGAAATGGCCTAATAGTAAATATATAGCCTACTTTCAATCAAATACAAATACATATGCCCCACTTGATTTTCTAAAAAAGAATTTTGAAGAAGTAATTACTTATGATAATGTGGTTGGACTATCTATTGGAACTAGACCAGATAGTATAAAACCTGATGTGATGGACTATTTAGAAGATTTATCTAAAAGAACTTATTTAACTGTTGAATTAGGTCTTCAAACAATACATGATAAAACATCTAAATTTATAAATAGATGTCATACATTAGAATGCTTTGAAGAATGCGTTAAAGAGTTAAGGAAAAGAGGCATTAATGTAGTTGTGCATATTATAAATGGTCTTCCTTATGAGACAAAAGAAATGATGTTAGATACTGTTAAATATTTAAATAAACTTGATATTCAAGGAATTAAAATACATATGTTATCAATTGTTAGAGATACTAAACTTAATATCATTTATAAAGAAAAGCCATTTCACATTTTAACAAAAGAGGAATATGTTGATATAGTATGTGAACAGTTAGAATATTTAAGAGAAGATATCGTAATTAATAGAATTACAGGAGATCCAAAACGTGAAGACTTAGTAGAACCTAACTGGTTAGTCAAAAAATTTTGTGTTATGAATGATATAGATAAAGAAATGAAAAAAAGAGATATTTACCAAGGTGATAAAGCTTCTAGTTAAATCTAGAAGTTTTTATATAAAAATTATGAACATCTAAAAAAATGTATGATATAATTAAAATGATTTATAGAATGTTGAGGGATATATATGAAAAAAATTTTTACTACACTTATTTTATTTTTTATACTTACTCTAAATGTAAAAGCTATAAATGTTGATGATTGTATATTATCTGCAAATGGAGTTAAAAATGCTGGTGATACATTAGAAGCATCTGTTTCAATTAAAATATCAGGTCTTGATCCAAACTCCACTACAAGTGATGGAATATTAATAGTTGGTTATGAAATTGATTATGACGAAAGCCTCCTTACTTTAACTGAAGTAAATGCTAAACCAGTTTTTAATTCACTAATTGAAACTGAAGATAATGAAAAAGTTATTATAAGTCACGTTCAAAGCGGATTAACAACAAGTAATACGTGTTATGACAATGTATTATTTTGTGGCAATTACTATGCAACACTAAAATTTAAAGTTGGTAATCCTAATGTATCAAACACTAAAATAGCAATTAAAAATATAACAATTGGATATGGACGTATAAATAGTATAGTTACTGAAGATGATGTTTCATATCTTGAGACAAATAAAAGTTCATCAGCAACTGTAAACTTTAATATTAATTCAAATAATAATTCAAATACAGCTATTAAAGAAAATACAACTAAAAACGAAACAACAAAAAAAGATAATAAATCAAATAATAACTATTTAAATAAATTGGAAATTGAAGGCTATAATATAAATTTTGATAAAAATAAAAATGATTATTCAATCCAACTTAAAGATGAAGATAACACTTTAAAGATAAACACTGAAGCCGAAGATAAAAAAGCAAGTATTAATATTATAGGAGCTGATGACTTAAAAAGTAACAACTATAAAGTTATAATTAAAGTAACATCAGAAAATAATGAAGAAAGAATTTATCAAATAAACGCTTATAATAAAAAAGAAAATATGGTTTATAAAAATAAAACAGAAAATAAAAAGAATAATTTTAAATTTAATATAAAATATATTATTATAATTGGAGTAATACTTTTATCTTTAATTATTATTCTTACAATCATTTATAAATTAAAAGACAAAAAAATAGATAAAGCATTAAATGAATTAGATAATTTTTAAAAAAGCTTCTAGTTAAATCTAGAAGTTTTTATATTACTTGGTATTCTCTTGATATAATTCTATCATCGCTTGAATATTCAATTATATTCTTATTGTCTCTTCTGACTATTATAATACCAATTGTTTTATTTTGATTATCATTTTTTAAATATCTATCTATATAATTCATATATACTTGTACTTGTCCAATATGCTCTTTTTTTAATTCAGTAACTTTAAGTTCAACAACAACAAAGCAATTATAAACATAATTAAATAGCAGTAAATCTATATAATTATACGTATCACCTATTTTAATTTTGTATTCATTTTTTATAAATGTAAATCCTTCACCTAATTCGCTTAAAAAAGATGGAATATCTTCTAAAATCATTTGTTGTAATATCTTCTCAGATAACTCTTCATAATTATTATTATTTTTTATAATTATTGGATTCTTAACATAATCCTCTATTTTATTATCAACTTTAGATGTTAGTTTTTCTTTAGTTTCTATTTGGAGTCTTTCATACTCTTTATTTTTTATAATACGTTCTAATTCTCTTTTAGATAAATTTCTTTTAATTATTTGTTCAATATAATAATTAATTTTATCAATATCTTTTATAGGCAATAATTTCAAACAATGACTCCAGCTTAATTGTGGCACCAGTGGTGCCACTTTTTCATTAGAAAAAATTAAATAAAATTTTCTTATTTTAAATAGTGTGCTTTTATCATACTTTTTTCCGACTTCAATAACTAATTTTTTTGAATAATTACCTATAATATCTTCACCATAAGCATTACCTGCTTCTAATAATAATTTTCCAACATTATAATATGTCCTTAAATCACTTCTATTTTTTGAATAATCTTTTGCTTTTTTATATATTTCATTATTAATTAATTCTTGTTTTATCTCATCATAATAGTTCATAATTCCTCCTTAAATGTTATCTACTATATAACACTTAATTTAAGAATTATGTTGAAATATGAAAAAAGTAGAAATTTTTTCTACTTTTCTAAAAGTGATAAAGAAACTTTTTCTTTTTCTTTATTAATCTCAATAACGTAACAATCTACTATATCTCCAACACTTACTATATCACTTGGATTTTTAATAAACTCATTTGACATGTTAGATATATGCACTAATCCATCATTATGAAGTCCTATATCTATAAAAGCCCCAAAGTCTACTACATTTCTAACTGTACCTTGAAGTTTCATACCTAATTTTAAATCATCAATATTTAAAACATCGCTTTTTAAAATTGGAGCTTCTATTTCATCTCTAGGATCTCTATTAGGTTTTTTCAAAGATTTAATAATATCTTCTAAAGTATATTTATCAATATCAAGTTTCTTTGCTTCATCTTCTATATTAATACTATCTAATTTATTAATTAATGAGTTTGTTCCAAGTTCATTAATACTAGAGTTAATACTATCTAATAATTTTATTACCTTATCATAACTTTCAGGATGTATGTCAGTTTGATCTAACACATTAATTCCATCTTGAACTCTTAAAAAGCCAATTGCTTGTTCAAATGCTTTATCTGATAAAAGTTTTTTCTTCTTTAATTCTTCTCTTGAATTAAATTTACCATAAGTGTCTCTATAATCAATTATTTTATCAATATTCTTAGAAGTTAATCCTGATATATATTTTAAAATATATGGGCTTGCTGTATTAATATTAACACCTACATTATTAACTACTTTCTCAACTACAAAGTCTAGATTATCTTTTAATTTTTTTGCTTGAACATCATGTTGATAAAGTCCAACACCAATTCCATCAGGTGGAATTTTAACAAGCTCTGATAGTGGATCTTGAAGTCTTCTTGCTATAGATACAGCACTTCTCTTTTCAACAGCAAGATTTGGAAATTCAGCTATTGCTACATTTGATGCACTATAAATAGATGCTCCTGCCTCTGATACAATTGCGTATTTTACATTTAAGTTATATTTTTTTATCATATCAGATACCATTTTCTCTGACTCTCTAGATGCAGTACCATTCCCTATTGATATAATATCTACATTATATTTTTTTATTAAATCAACTAATACTTTAACATCTTCATCTATATTTGTCTTACCCTTTAAAAATGGTTTTATAACACATGAATCTAAGTATTTACCAGTCTTATCAACAACAGCAATTTTGCATCCATTAACAAACCCTGGATCAACTGCAAGAACAACTTTTTCCTTCATTGGAGGAGTAAGTAATAAAGCTTCTAAATTTTTACCAAAATTTATAATAGCAGCATCTTCACCCTTTATAGATAAATCAGCTCTAATCTCTCTTTCAATAGATGGAAATATTAATCTTTTATAAGAATCTTTAATAGCATCTTCAACAATACTTGATGATTCACTATTTTTATCTTTTATATATTTAGATTCTATAAAATCAATTATTTTACTATCATCAACACTTATCTTAACATTTAATACTTTTTCTTTTTCACCACGATTTATAGCTAAAATTCTATGAGGTTTTATTCTTTTAACTTCCTCTTCATAATTGTAATACATCTCATAAGTTTTAGCGTCATCTGGATTATCTTTTTTAACACTTGTTTTAATAATACCATTTTTATAAATATAACTTCTAATCCATTTTCTTATATATGCATTATCACTAATCCATTCAGCTATAATAAAACTTGCTCCTTCAATTGCGCTATCAACATCTTTAACTTTATCATTAATATAGTTTTTAGCAATACCTTTTATATCTGTTGCTTTAAATGACATTATTATTTTAGCTAAAGGCTCAAGTCCATTATTAATAGCATCAGTCGCTTTAGTTTTTTTATGCTCTTTAAATGGTCTATATATATCTTCTACTTCAACAAGCTTCTTACATGCCATTATATTTTTCTTTAAATCATCAGTTAAAAGTCCTTTTTCATCAATTAATCTAATAACATCTTCTTTTCTTTTTTCTAGATTAACTTGATATTCATATACTTCATTAATATTTCTAATTTCTTCTTCTGTTAAAGCACCAGTCTCACCTTTTCTATAGCGCGCTATAAAAGGTACAGTGCACCCTTCACTTAACATATTAAGTGTCTTTTTAATATATTCTTCTTTAATGTTTAAATCATTACTTATTTCTTTTATTATCTCGTTGTTCATTATAAACTTCCTCTCTTGCTTTTTTAACAATTCTCTTTTTATATTTTTTATTTATACTATCTAGTGTACGCTCTAAATTATTCTTTATATTCTCTTTATCATTTTCAAAAAGTGATGATTGAATCATTAATTTATCTGTTAATTTTTCAAGTCTTATACCTATTAATCTAACAGACTGATTTTTCCACATTTCATTTAATACTTTCTTAGAATATTCAAATATATCATTATCTGTATAAATAGGATTCAATAACTTCTTTTGATGTGATGTTCTAATAAATTTTTTATCTTTTAGAGTAACTGCAATAACAGATGCATATTTGCCTTCACTTCTTAGTCTTAATCCTACTTTACATGATAGTTCATATAAATATGGATATAAGAGTTTTTTATCCGATATATCATTTTTTAAAGTTATTTCATTTCCTATTCCTTTAGGAATTCTATCTTCTATATTTACTTTAGAATTATCTATACCATTAGCCCAATCTATCATAAATCTTGATTGATTTTTAAAATACTTATATAAAGTATCAGGATTAGCATTAGCTAAATCACCAATAGTATTAATACCTAATTTTATAAGTTTTTCACGTGATTTTTTTCCTATTCCAAATAAATCCCCTACATCTAAAGGCCACATTTTTTCTTTAACTTCAAAATCATATAAAGTATGAATCTTATTAGGCTTTGTAAAATCACTTGCCATCTTAGCACATAACTTATTATTAGCAATTCCAATATTTACAGTAAAGCCTAAAGTATCTTTTATTTCATTTTGAAGTTTGCAAGCAAAATCCACTTCATCACCATATAAAGATTTAATATTAGTATATTCTAAGTAGCACTCATCAATTGATGCAATTTCTATATCAGGTGTATATTTTCTAATGAGCTCAAATAGTTTTTTAGACATTTCTTTATAGTATTCAAAATTAGATGGGTAAACTTTTAATACTCTACATTTTTCTCTTGCTTTATATAATGTTTCTCCTGTTTTAATACCTAGCTTTTTAGCAGGCATAGACTTAGCTAGTACAATACCTCTTCTAGCTTCCTCATCACCACCTATTACAGCATAGCTATTTCTAATATCATATTTAGAACCATGCTCAAGTAAATATAAAGCAGACCAGGATAAAAATGCATTATTAACATCTATATGCATTACTATTCTCATAAAACCACCTATAATAATTATATCAAAAATAAAAAGAGTTTTTAACTCTTTTCTTTTATATAATTAATAATAAGTAAGATAATTCCAGATAAACTTATAACTAAAGAAATATTTTTATAAGGAGCCTTATACTCTATTTTAATATTATGTTGTCCCTTCTTTATATCAACACCTATAAAGGCATTATTTATTTTATAATAATTAGTAAGTTTACCATCAATATAAATATTAAAACCTTTATCGTATGGAATAGATATAGATAAAATTGAATCTTCTTTAACACTTATATTTCCCTTTATAATATCGCCTTTAGTTTTATCTTTATCAAACTTAAATTCATCAACACTGTCTTTTATATCTTTTATTAGATCATAATCAAGTGTATATATATTTATATCAGATAACTCATGTGTACCTTTTGTAAATTCAATAGATAATGTATTATCACTAACACTATTTATGACATATGAAAATTTATGATTTTCATTGTTATATTTCCATTCTTTACATGTTAGTTTATTATCTATATTATTTATTTTAATATTTAAATCACCTGATTTTTTGCATGAGTTATTTTTTAAAATATCAAAGTCAATTAATAATAACTTATTAGATAGATCACTATTTATCTTAACTTTTAAATGATTGTTTTTAAGAGCATTTACGATATAACCTAAATCTGTTTTTTCAATATCTAAACCATTTGATTCAAGTACGCTATAATCATTTACTTTACTAGATTTTATGATATTTGTATTAGTCTTATCTGATACAATATTACCAAGTAAGTTAATCACAGTATCAGGATAATTTAGTTTATCAAGGTCACTTTTAGAAATTTTTTTATTAGTTGCATATATAATAGGTAGTGCGCTATCTAACTCATATAAACCACTATCTATTTTTTTATAAGGATAACCTAAATTAGTATTAGAATAAATATATTTTTCTCCCATATACATTTGAAATAACATATTATTACTTGAAGTTATCATAAATTTATTTCTATAATTCATTGGATTTTCAAAAATGTTTAAATAAGTTTTTTTATAATCATTATTAAATGTAGATGAATACATAGTAGTTTTATATTCAGTTATATCATTTACTTTATTAATATGTTCTTTAGATATATTAGATGTATTCGTTCTATAAACGTCACTTTGAGCTTTATAATCTATATTTTTAAATTCGCTATATTTCATTAATTTATCATTTTTATTACACATGATACATGTTATAGATGATGTAAGTAATATAATAATAATTAATGAATATTTTAAATATTTATTTTTAAATAAATAAACTAATTCATCTGATATAGAATAAGTACGAATGGTATAAATGGTATTAATGCTTTACCATTTACATAAAGAAGTCCATTTAATATATAATTAAATACCGGAAAAATAATAATAGATACCATAATATATGAAAATAATCTATTATATCTATCTTTACTAAATAAAGAAGCTACAAGTATTAAAAATGTAGTTAAAGTTAATCCTATTGAATATGACGTATAAAGTTCTAATTTAGGTTTAATTAGACTAAGCAGTGGAATAACATTTGATGAAGAACTTCTTCCGTTTAAAATAGTATAAGCTGTTGGAAGAATTAAAATCATTGTAATTAAAACAGATATAAAGATTCTATATATAAGTTTTAATATAAATTTAAATAGATCTTTATTACCATTTTATTTTAAGTATTTATAAATAGTATATATAAATATTACCATAATAGCTGATGGACTATAATAATAACTAGTTAGAATAATTAAAGATAAAGAAATTATAAGTAAACTACTTTTTCCCTTCTTAACATAACTATCAATGCCATAAAAAGATAGAATTAAAAAAGGAAGATAGTCCATAAACATAATATGTCTATGTGAATGAAATATTATAGGTGATGATGTCAAAAATATAAATGATGATATAAAACAAATTAAAGATGAATAATTATTTTTCTTTAAGTAAAAATAAAATAATATAGT